>CANNKH010000050.1 GCA_947504985.1 Methylococcaceae bacterium
ACCCCCCATATCAGCATTGATGCGGAAAGCAGGCTGACCAACAACAATTGCCTTAGTGAATAATTCATTAATCGTCTTCACTATCAATAATATAACCCACACCCCTGACGGTGCGAATCAAACTGGTCTCCAGTTTTTTTCGTAAATGGTGGATATGCACCTCAACCGTATTACTTTCTATGTCAGAATTCCATGAATACAAGCTTTCTTCAAGCCTAGCTCTGGAAATTACTCGACCGATATTGCTCATCAAAAAATTAAGTATCTCGAATTCCTTTTGCGATAACTCAACCTTTTCACCATTAAAGCTTACCTGATGCGCCGCTGGGTCAAGCACAATCCCTTTGTATTCGATAGTCGGTACACTTCGACCTTCCTTTCTTCTGGATAACGCTCTTAACCGCGCACAAACTTCATCAAGCTCAAAGGGCTTGATAACAAAATCATCCGCCCCACTATCCAAACCTAACACGCGATCAGGAATAGTATCTTTAGCGGTTAGCACCATGACGGGGGTTTCGTCTTTGCGACTACGCAAGGCTTTTAAAACAGAGAGTCCGTCTAAGTCGGGCAGGTTAAGATCCAGTACAATCAGCTCGTAGCTATTAAGCTTCAAAGCTTCATCGGCAAGTCGGCCACTGGTCAGCCAATCAACCGCATAACCCTCCATTGTTAGGCCGGCCACTAGACCATCACCGAGTATTTCATCATCTTCAACAAGTAAAAGGCGCATGTTTATAAAGGTCTCAAAGGTTGTTATTGCATCCGGCTTTATTTTACACAAGGTTCAGAGTCAGTTAGTCATTTCGCGAAAGTTATTTGGTGTCTTTCAGCTTTAAATCGTGCGCCGATTAGCGCATCGAATTGATTTCAATCAAGTTTACGCCCTGTTTATTTGACGTAACACGGAACCTAACCACATAATTCCCCTGTGGTATAACTAAACTTTGAGGAAATAATATGTCGTTAATTACTTGGACAGCTGATCAATATGGTACAAACGTTGGTTTCGCTGATGAAGAACATAAAATTTTGTTTGATAAGCTTAATACATTATATGACCTAGCTACCGGTGGCGCAGAGCGTTCTGCGATAGGTGCTCAACTAGATGATTTAATTGCCTATGTTGTCGGTCATTTTGCTCATGAAGAAAAAGAAATGCAGGCTAAAGGTTTTGAAGGTTATGTGGGTCATAAATCAGAACATGACGCTTTAGTTGGTATTTGTGCAGGCTTGCAAACAAAGTTTCATGCAGGTGAAGCTGATGTAACAGAAGAAGTCGGTCAAATGGTCAAAGGTTGGTTGGATAGCCATATCCCTGCCTTTGATATGGCTTATGCAAGCGCATTGAATAGTTAGTCATTACTGTTCTGCCGTGGAAAACCGCACAATACCTAATATGATTTTGTAACCTTTGTATGACAAGCGGTTGCTTTATGTAAAGTTTGTAGGTTTTCTAAGTAGGAAAATAAAAGGTCTGTAGCAGTCATACAGACCTTTTTTTTGCTTAAAAAATCCCTCAAAGATCGAAATTAGCAGATAGACCGAAAATAATTTGATGATTTACTGTTTCTGTATTGATAGTGCCACCCCCCGTTAAATCAGCTTGTACATCGGCATAACTCAATTTGTACTCCACAAATCCAGATATAAAATGACAAATATCATAATTAACGCCCATCATACCGTTGACAACAGGACCTGCTCCCCACTGATATTCATAGGTTTTTGTACCACTAATGCTGGCTTCGACATGGGGGATACTGAAACCAGCACCAAGACCGGTATATAACTGCATACGACCCAACAAGCTTTTATCACGCTGACCCGCCGGAAACCATCGATATTGGCCGTTGAAGGTCAACGTATTTAACCCATGAGACATATTAAAATCTTCAATAGTATTTGCAATGGTTTCGTTGCCGCCTACCGCCACACCATTACGAATACCATCGACGGCTACCGTCTCGTTATAAGCGAGATAGTTTTTAAGATGACTAAAATCAACAGACACCCCCCAATTCGGCGCCTCATTAAACCAGTAGCCAATCCGTGCGCCGTAGAAGATAGGTTCTTCAAACGACTTGTCTTCCCAGCTCACATCATGAAAATTCATGTTAGTGCCCGCTTGTGTCAAGTTCAGATCACCGTTATCAACCATAGATTTTCCAGCAAATAGAGCGAGATTGATTTCTGCATTTACTGACGAGGTTAAAAGGAGACCTGCTAACAAAGCCAGTCGCTTCATCTTGTGTAATCTATAGGGCGATAAGGTAGGTGCTTGTTTCATAGAAAATTTCCTGTTTTGACTATTATTGGGATAGATTAAAAGCTTACATTTTGTAGGTTAGTTTTTAAAATTCTACCTTATCATTACGGGCAGAGCAATCATGATATATTTATAAATAGAGTAGAATCAATTGGTTGAATATTAAAGTCTCTTTGAGAGAACTAGCAATTTGCAATTTTTGATAGGCCGTATTGATAAAATGCTTTTTAGGTTACCCGTTTAAATTTACCAGATTATCTACTCTGTTTAAATTCATCAGGAACCGGAATGTCACTAGGCGGTGCAGGTTCTGTCCAGCGCTGCTCACGAGCCGTTTTTAATTGATAGACATAGGCCAACACTTGAGCGACCGCCAGATAGAGTCCTTTGGGGATTTCTCTATCAAGATCAGTGGAATAATACAGCGCTCTTGCCAACGGCGGTGACGCCAGCAGCGGCACGTTCGCTGCCATCGCCATATTTCGGATTTGTGCCGCCATTAAATCAACGCCTTTAGCAACCAGTTTGGGTGCGCCATTCGCTTCTGGATCATATCTTAACGCCACCGCAAAATGGCTAGGGTTAGTGATAATGACATCGGCTTTGGGCACTTCCGTCATCATACGGTTTTGCGCCATTTCCATTTGCATTCTACGTATCCGCCCTTTGACCTCGGGACTGCCTTCAGATTCTTTCATCTCATCCTTGATTTCCTGCAAGGTCATTTTTAGTTTCTTACTATGTTCCCATAATTGAAAAGGCACATCGAACAGGACGACGGCGCTTAACGAAGCGCTAAGTATCAAAAAACAATCGCCGATAATGCCAAATCCGTGGCTAATCGACTGCTCTAAAGGCTCATTGCCCAGTCCAACCAGTCCAGTCAAAAAACGTTTTGCCAAAACGATAGCAACGATAAAAATTAATAAAAATTTAAGTAATGCTTTACCCATTTCGATTAGGCCATGGACAGCGAATAGCCGCGCAACGCCTTTAATCGGATCCATTTTTTCAAACTTGGGGGTAATTGCATCCCAGCTAAACACCCAACCCCCTAATGCCAACGGGGCGATAATCGCCACAATGACCATAGCGGCTAAAAATGGCGCAATTAATAGCAAGCCGTCCATCATTACTTGTTTTAAATGAATAATCGGGCTGGCGGTATCAAAAATAACCTCACGGCTTAATTGAAACTGGGTTCGCATCATGGCGATCATGCCGCTACCAATTTCTTTGCCAAGCATCATAAACAGCGCGGCACTGGTCATCAGTATGGCAAAGGTATTCAGTTCTCTGGAACGGGCAATCTGACCTTTTTTCTGGGCATCTTCAAGACGCTTACCTGTCGGTTCTTCGGTTTTTTCTTGATCTGAATCTTCAGCCATAAGCTACACGCGCAATACTTTCTCGATCAAATCGTAGGCATCGGTCAGGATGCCTGAAAATTGATCCAGAAAATCAGGTAAAGTTAGCCACATCAATAAGATACCCAAAAATAAGGTCACCGGAAAACCGACTGAAAAAATATTGAGTTGTGGCGCTGCTCGTGCCGCAACACCAAAGCCTATATTAACCAGCAATAAACTGATAATCACCGGCATGGACAACAAGAGGCCACCGGCAAACATACGGCTACTCCATGCCAGAATAATCCAAAAATCGTTGGTACTGAGGCCGCCTATACCAATCGGTAAACTGGTAAAACTGTCTAATAACATTTTTATTAGTAATAAATGACCGTCTAAGCTTAAAAATACCAGTGTTGTCGTGATGACATAAAATTGCGCGACAACAGGGACTTGCTGCCCATTCTGGGGATCGATCATCGATGCAAAACCCAATCCCATCCCTAGCGCAATGCCCTGTCCTGCAAAAACGATGGCGGCAAACACCAATTGCACGATAAAACCAGTTACCAGACCAATCACTATCTGTTGTGTCGCAATCATCAAGCCCGTATAGCTGAACATTTCTACCGTTGCCAATGGCGGCAACAAGGGCATCACAAAAAAAGTTATTGCCAGTGAAAGTATCAGCCTTGCTCTTGCCGGAACGGCACGAATACTGAACAACGGCATCGCAATAAACATGGCGCTGATACGCATTAACGGCCAGATAAATGACGCAACCCAGCTCAGTATTTCTGTCTCGGTAATGTTCATGATTTAGCCGATTAAGTGCGGAATATCCTTGATTAAGTCATGAAAATAATCCAGGAACATTTGCAGCATACCCGGCCCTAATATCAACAAAACCAGTCCCATAATGATCAACTTGGGTACAAAAGTCAGTGTTGATTCATTAATCTGCGTTGCCGCCTGAAACATCGCAATAACCAAACCGATGGCAAGGGAAGGCAGCAACAAGGGTGCTGACAGTTTGACGGCAATCATCATTGCATCGCGGCTTATTTGGTAAATAGCTTCGGGGGTCATGGTTTATTTTCCATCATCAATTGATAAGGTTAGCTAGAGACGTTGCATTGCAATGTCTCTAACTAACATAAAAACTGGCTGCCAACATTTCCATAATTAAAGACCAGCCGTCAGCTAAAACAAACAGCATTATTTTAAATGGCAATGAAATGACCATCGGTGACAACATCATCATCCCCATGGACATCAATACGCTCGAGACAATCAAGTCAATAATCAAAAACGGCAGAAAGATAATAAAGCCAATTTGAAACGCTGTTTTTAATTCGCTGGTCACATAGGCAGGCAGTAACAACGAGAACGGCACATCATCAGCGGATTGCAATTCAGCTTTACCTGAAATTCTGATGAACATCTCCAAGTCTGCCTCGCGCGTTTGCTTCAACATAAACAAACGGAAAGGCTCTGAAGCTTTTTTAAGCGCGGTGGGCGGATCAATTTTTTCTTCGAGATAAGGCTGGACAGCATCGGTATTCACTTTATCGAACACCGGCATCATTATGAAAATAGTCAGAAACAGGGACAAGCCCAGCAATATTTGGTTGCTGGGTGCTTGTCCGGTACCTAATGCCTGACGCAACAAGCTCAACACAATCATAATGCGGGTAAACGAGGTCATTGCCAGCAATAATGACGGCAATAATGTCAAGAGCGTCATTAACGCTAAAATTTGAATGGTCACGCTGTAGTTCTGAACGCCTTGCGGACTCGTGGTAACGGTTACCGCATCAATACCAGGCATCGCAAGCGTTGGCGTTGTGGATAACAAAAACGCCAACATAACAAAAAAGAGAAGTCGCGCAATCATAGAGGGGGATAAGTAATTAAGAAGGGAAAGGTAAATTGGCAATGCTGTTGACTTACAGTGTTTTCAGGTCAAGTTAGGCTGCCATGACTGCCAGTCCTTTGAGGACTGGCAGTGATCATGTTGCCGAAATGTGCATACCCGTTCCGATGTTGAAACCAACGCAACCGTTATTACCTATCAGGTCGGACGTTCATTGCCTGCATGAGTTTATAGGCAAATCCGGCAGCATGGGTTGTTGATCCAGAATTCTCTCCAAGCAGGCAGTCATCGCCTTCCAAAACGAGCAAGGTTTCAATACGCCCCGGCGTTACTGCCAAAATAAGCTGTTTTTTTCCCACTTGCAGTAACATCACTTTTTCCCGCATTCCCAACGACAAACCACCCATCACGCGCATTTTTTCAGCATGATTGGGGTTAAATCCATTTAGTTTGCTGAGTCCCCAAATACAAAGCATAAAAATAGTTAAGACAACCAGCAACGCAAGTGCCCACGTCATGACGTCGCCGACACCCAACGTGTTCACGGTTGTTTTAGACGGATCAATACCGGAAATAGCAAAGCAAGCGAACGCGACAAAGTATAACAGTAGCCCGAACAGCCCTATTTTTGACCGCATTAGGCTAGTCTTCGGACGCGCTCTGAGGCACTAATGACTTCCGTCAGGCGAATACCGAATTTATCGTTAACCACGACCACCTCACCATGAGCAATCAGGGTACCGTTTACCAAAACATCTAGTGGCTCACCGGCAAAACGATCCAATTCAACAACGGAACCTTGATTCAGCTGTAGCAGATTTCTAATGTTAATCTGTGCCCGACCGATTTCCATCGCAATTGTTACGGGAACGTCCAGAATGACATCCATGTTAATTTCTTCAATCGGTTTTTCCTGATGCTTTTCATCTTCATAAGGAGGGTAAAACTCTTCAAATTTAGCGGCTTCTAGTTCATCGTCGCTATTGTCATCGATAAACTCATTGGGATCTTCACTCATTTTTTTCTCTTATCCGTTTTTTTATAATACGCTTAGGGCGTGTTACAAAAAATTAGTGTGTTATTTTATTAATAATTTGCACGGCATAATTGCCATCGGAGATACCAACCTTGCCTTCAAACGTTGGAATGCCTGCGACGTTAAGCGTCACTGTTTTTGGCATGTCAACAGGAATAACATCCCCTTTTTTAAAGTGCATAACCTCTCTTAAGGTCATCTGTTTTTCGACCAGCAGACTGTTTACCTTCATTTCTGCTCTTAAAAGTTGATTACGCAATGCCATCTGCCAACCGCCATCGGTGTCACCTGCATCACTACTGATAGCCCCTAGTAATTCTCTTATAGGATCCAGCATCGAATACGGCATAGCGATATTAATATCACCGCCACCGCCCTCTAGCTCAATATGCACAGCAGAAACTACGACAAATTCGGCGGGGCTAACAATATTGGCAAATTGCGGGTTAATTTCCGAACCAATATATTCAAAATCCAGATCGATAACGGGTCGCCATGCCTCTTTTAAATCTTTAAAGATGATATCAATAACTAAACGGATAACCCGCATTTCAGTGGGCGAGTATTCACGACCGTCAGCTTTGGGATGAAATTGCCCACCACCACCAAAAAAATTATCGACCAGCGTAAAAACCAGCGGTGACTCCATAACAACCAAAGCACGTCCGCGTAATGGCGCAACGCGCACAATATTAAGATTGGTAGGCACATGCAAACTGAGCACATATTCAGAAAATTTTTTAACTTGTATGCCCGTGATATAAACTTCCGAAGAACGCCGCAAAAACAGGAACAGTGAAATGCGCAGCAAGCGGGTAAAGCGCTCATTAACCATTTCCATCGTCGGCATACGCCCACGAATAATCCGCTCCTGGCTACCAAAGTTATATTCCCTGACGATGCTTTTATCCATTGAATCGTCAGTTTCAGTGGCAATATCGCCTTCATCGACACCATAGAGCAGGGCATCAATTTCTTCCTGAGAAAGTAAGTCACTCATTACTTATTTATTGCATGATAAAAGAGGTAAAAAGCACCTCATTGACTTCACCATGTACTTTTAATGTTTTCAAAATATTGGCAACCTCCTCAAGCATCGCTTTGCGTAACTGTTCTTTTCCTTCTGAGGTATTTAAGTTATCGGGCGTCTGCTTGCTCACAAGCAACATCAAGTTATTGCGCAGCATAGGTTCATTTTTTTTCAACGCATCTGCGGTTTCCTGATCTTCAACGACAAAAGTAGTTGCAATCTGTACCAGAGCCATGGATAAACCGGTTGGAAAATCGACGACAAAAGGCTTACTCATTTCATAGTATATGGAAGCAGCATTGTCGTGTTTTTTATGGCTCTCTTCTTGAGGATGCTCGGTCATTTGCCCTTTCATAACAAAAAACACACCAGCACCACCCGCTGCTAATAAAAGCAAACCGCCAACAATAATGATGATTAATTTTTTAGTGGACAGTTTTCCGCCGCTACTTTCGCTTGCTTGTTCGTGTTCAGCCATAGTAAATATCCTTTATTTTTCCTGTGTGATGGTAATTTCTGTCTAACCGTATTCTGCATTACCTGCACAATAATTTCCAGCGGCGTGCGGATATAACCCTACAGCTATCACTAGGCAATGGAAATTTTCAATACCTTCTTGTTAAAGATAATTAAATAGCGACAGTTGTTTAACTTGCGAAAAAGCTTGTTGTGCCACCTGTAATGATAACGTTTGGGCATTAAGCCGAGTAATCGCTTCTGCGTAATCCAGATCTTCTGTGCTTGATAACACCGTTTTCATATTAAGCGAGAAATCCTCATTAAATGCTTGCTGACTGTCTAATACTTTGAGCCTTACACCAACAGAGGATTGGGTTGTAATTATTTTTTCTAACGAGGCATCAATATCGTCAAGTGAAATAGTGTTGGGCTTGTTAGCTCTCAAGTCTGACGCAATTTTATCAATCGCTTCAAAAACATTGGTAATAGCACCTGGCTCAGGTACGCTTGCTGGTGGCGAACCGGTCGGTACACCAAAAACATGAATACCCGGATTGCCATCGGTAACTTGGCGCTCCACACCTATCTGAATAATGCGCGAATGAGTATCGCCCGAGTAAATATAAGCCCCGGTACTTGTTGAATCAGGTGTTGTGTCTTTACTGAAGGGCGGTGTTGTGGACTTAAATCCTGAAAAAAGATATTCACCGTTGGCATTCTTGGTATTGGCAATGCTTAGCAGCTCGCCGTTAAGCCCTTCCAATTCTTCAGCAATGGTAATACGATCAGCAGCCGAATTGGTTGCATTTAAGCCCTGCACGGTTAATTCCTTGATTTTAAACATGACATTAGCGGCATTTTGCAATACGCCATCTTCCAGTTCCAAGCGTTGCTGGACGGTGTTGATATTGCTCTGAAATTGCTTGGTCTGGTCGATACTTTGGTTAAGATCGACCACACGGGCAGCGGCGGCAGGATTATCGGCCCCGGTTAACACTTTTTTGTTAGCGGATAACTCAATCTGGGTACGCGTCAATGTTGACTGCTGAGCCTGCATTGCATTTAATTCCAGCTGATGAGACCACGATGTTGAAATTCGCATGATACTTACCTCATTGCACTAATTAACGCGTCAAATAATGAGCTGGCAGTAGAAATCGCCTGAGCCGCCGCCTGATAAGCTTGCTTAAATTTAATCAGGTTTGCCGCCTCTTCATCAAGATTAACGCCGGACAGGCTTTCTCTGGACTGTTTCGCCAGATTGTATAAAGATTGCTGCGCGGCAGTGTTGATCTTGGCGGAACGGGTTGAAGTGCCCACTTTGGCTATCAATTGACCATTAACCTCATTCAATGTTGCATTGCCACCCAGCATTGATGACTTATTCTCAAGACCAGCCAATTTCAAAGCAATCGTGTTATCCCCCGGCATTGTTTCTGCACTGCTCGATGCCGCAATTTCAGCGGGGTCAGTAATTAATGAGGTCAGGTTTTGCGCGGCATTAAATGTCGGCCTGATCAAAAAACTATCATTGGCAGTCACCGTTCCTGAGGTTTCTATCTTAAATCCAGGCCCCTCTATCGTTGTCGGCGGTGGCCCTGGAAAAGCCGTTACCAAGTTATCGCTCAAGCGTTTTAACGAAAAATTGCTGCCGTCATAACTCAGTTGGTAATCACTGGGAGCCAACTGTCCTATCGTCGCGGCATCATAGTTAGTCGTAATTGTGCCGACAGTATTCGCTCCAGCGGTGACCAACGGCGTGCCCACATCAAAAAATGCTTTACCCGCCTGCGCGTTTAAATCGAAGCCCGCCGTATGCACTTCATTAAATTGCACTGCAAAACCCACCGCTAACAGCCCCATCTGCTGTTGAGCGGGATCGAGTATTTCAGCTTGAAATTGAACGATACCGGATAACTGACCGCCGGTGATTTGATGAGTGATGTCGCGACCATCCATAAGAATCATTTTGTGCGAACTGACATCTCGGGTGCTTTGCATTGACAATTTAACCGCAGTGTCTCCCAGAACAAGCGACTGACCGTTACCGATAGATACGTTAATGCTACCGTCTTGCTGTTGTAATGTTGATACTTTTACTTTTTCGGCAATTTTAGCAATCAAGGTATCCCGTTGATCGAGCAGATCATTAGGTAGCTGTCCATCAGATGAGCGGCTTTTATCAAGCACAATTTGATTATTCAAAACGGCAATACTTTGGGTATAGGCATTAATTTCATCAAGCATGGCGCCCATTTGATTGTTGGTCTGTTTGCGCACATCGTCAAGTTGAGTCGATAGCGTATTGAATTGTTGGGATACAGACTGCGCTTCGCCTAACATGACTTGCCTAGCAGGCAATGAGGCAGGATCATTGGCAACTTCATTGACAGCACTAAAAAATGATTTTAACGGCGGGGATACACTGGTGGCCTGGCTAGACACCATGTTGTCGATCTGTGATGCCAATGTCGACAACGTATCTGCTTCAGAAAATGCGGAGGTGCTTGAGGTGAGTTGGTCGTTGATAAATCTGTCATAAACACGGCTTATGGTCGCACTAACCCCCTGACCAACATAGCCACCACCGTTAAATTGAGCTTCTTTTGGAGACAAATCAACACGTTGACGGCTGTAGCCTTCGGTATTGACATTGGCAATATTATGACCTGTCACGTCTAGTGCCTGCTGTGCAGCCAAAAGCCCTGATGTTGAAATTCCTAAAATGCCTGCCATACGTTGTACCTCCTGAAGTTAACCGTGTTGGCTAATGCGACTAATTAATTCATTGCCACCATCCTGTCTGGCTGGAATCCATTCATCGCGTTGCCCTGATAAATACTCATTACTTTGTCGGCATATTTCGGATCCGTCGCATAGCCGGCTTGCTGTAACTCACGCATATATTGCTCCGCGTTACCGGCATTTTTTAACGCATCGGCATAGCGCGGATTACTTTTTATAAAGCTAACATAATCATGAAAGCTTTCCTGATAGGAGCGATAAGATCTAAAGCCTGCATTTACTTTTTTAGCAACGCCCTGCTCAAATTCCAGTGTAGATACCCGCGCCTGATTGCCGTGCCACGCTTTATCGGCTTTGATATTAAACAGATTGAAACTGTTACTACCATTACCATTTTTGATTAGCGAACGCCCCCAGCCCGTTTCCAATGCGGCCTGCGCCAGCAACGCTTTCGGTTCAACCCCTAATTCCGCCGCCGCCTGCTGTGCATAAGGCTGTAACTGCCTGATAAATTCTTCTACAGAGTGTATCGGCAGGTTTCGATCAGACTGAAGGGCATCAGCTTCAGATTCAAATGGAATTTCAATCATTTCATTTAGCGGTCTATCACGATAAGAATAAGCTCGGATACTCGCCTGACCACTGCCGGTTAACGATTTTGTAGCACCAACCACATGATTCATCTCATCCTGTATTGATCGTTTTTCGCCATCCGGTTTATCCGGGCTAAGCTGTTTAACGATTAAATCGGCAAGACCAACACCGGGCTTACCGGCTAAGTGTACCGCCAATTGCTGGTCATACATATCGCTATAAAACTTACTCTGGTCATTATCTAGCGCACCCTCTGCCAATTTCGCCTGTCGCATACCTTTTAGAATATTATTCAGAAAAATAGCTTCAAACTGTTTCGCCGCTTCTTTTAACGCTTCCGGCGATTCTTTTCTGGCTTGGGCCTTTAATTTAGCCAAACCGTTAAAGTCAGTATAAACATCGGCATTATGTGCGTTTAACATCACCCACTTTCTCCCAGATAAGCCTACCGTTAAATAATAATCAGCTCGGCATGTATTGATCCAGCGGCTTTTAGGGCTTCCAAAATGGCCATCAAATCACTGGGACTGGCACCAACGTTATTAACCGATTGAATAATTTCATTCAGCGAAACCCCCGGATTAAATAGGAACATCTGGTTTTTTTCTTCTTCAATCGTGACTTTAGACTGAGGCGTAACTGCCGTTGCGCCACCCGCTAACGCGTTGGGTTGACTGACTTGCGGACGTTCGCTGATGGTCACCGACAAATTACCATGCGATACCGCTGCCGGTTGCACCGTCACTTTGCCATTAATAACCACCGTTCCCGTTCGGGAGTTGATAATAATACGCGCCGGGGCATCATCAGGTTTTACAATAATATTTTCGACCATCGACGTAAAGGTGACTTTCTGGGCTGGATTAAACGGCGCTCTAACCGTAACGGAGGTCGCATCTATCGCCTTCGCGGTATTTGCCCCTAATTCTCGGTTTATCGCTTCGGTCATTAGATTCGCCGTTGTAAAATCCGGCGTGAAAAGATCAAAAATCAATTCTCGGCTATTTGTAAACGGGCTACTGACACTGCGTTCAACGGTTGCGCCGCCGTTTATTCTGCCCACACTCGGGTTATTGACGGTAATACTAGAACCACTTTGCCCCGACGCACTGACGCCACTGACGACAAGATTACCTTGAGCAATCGCATAAACCTGTCCGTCAGCACCTTTCAATGGGCTCATTAACAACATACCGCCACGTAAACTTTTTGCATCGCCAATAGAAGAGACGGTGACATCAATTTTTTGACCTTGCTTGGCAAACGGCGGTAAGTCAGCCGATAACGAAACCGCTGCAATATTTTTTGATTTAGGATCAATATCAGGCGGCAATCTTAAGCCCAATCGCGCCAACATGCTGCGCAGGCTTTGTCCGGTAAATTTTGTTTTATCACCAGAGGACGCTAAGCCTACCACCAGGCCATAACCAACCAACTGATTGCTACGCACGCCCTGAACCGAAGCAATATCTTTGATGCGTTCGGCATTCACGGCAGGGCTACAGCACAACAGCAAACCGGTGATTAAAATAAGTTGTTTTATCATATTCATGTTGGGTTCTCCTTAGAATGGAAACCACGGACTGGTCAGTATCCGTGACAGCCAACCCATTTTGCTGGCATCTGCCATCGCACCGCTACCCGTATAAGTAATGGTGGCGTCTGCTAAATTATCTGAAGAAATCGTATTGGAAACATCAATATCAACTGGCCTGACAATGCCGGATACTCGGATATATTCATCACCTTCATTCAAATTAACGACTTTCTCGCCACGCACTCTTAAATTACCATTGGGCAATTGCTCCACCACCGTTACGGCGATATTGCCGGTCAAGCTGTTGCTTTGTGCTGAATCACCTGACCCTTTAAACGAATGGGCTGATTGTAGTGTGGTTTCCATACCCTTTCCTGAGAGTAACGAGGCGGCTCCCATGCCTAATAATACCGGGGCATCGGCGGTCATACTGGTATCTTTTTTAGCGTTTAAATCCGCATTTTTTTGTGCCTGGGTTTTTTCCTGCAATTTAACCGTCAAAATATCGCCAACGCGTATTGCCGCATGATTTTCGAACAAGCGCATATCGTAACCCGCTTGGTAAATAGCGCCGGTATTTTGCGCCGGTGCTCTTAAATCAGCAGGCGCTACCGGTGCAAAAGCAGGATCACGTTGTGGTGGTAGTGGCGCACAGGCGATAGGGAGCAACAGCGCTACGATCAGTTTG
>CANNKH010000051.1 GCA_947504985.1 Methylococcaceae bacterium
GGATTTTGTTGTGATTTGAGAGTAAGCGTGGCGTTGTAGGTTTGTGGTGGAAACAGCTTGCGTCGCTATAGCTTCTGGCATTGTTATCGCCGTTGTTTAGGAATGCGTACAAAACAACGCCATTGCGTGTTGTAACCTCAGTGGATGCCATGACTGCCAGTCCTCAAAGGACTGGCAGTCATTATGTTGCCAGAATGTGTCGCGCTCATTCCTTAGACGTTGCGGTGCAACGTCTCTACGGTACAAAAATGTCAATAATAGTCAATATGAACAGCATTGGTTTTCAAACAGTTGCCCGAATATCATTAGCATTGGTTTTGTATAATTACTCATCTGGCTTGTGGGCGGGATGCGACGCGCCTTTTGATGATTTACTGAAATTACCGTTGGAACAATTGCTGGATACCGGGGTCAGTGTGGCTTCCAAGGTGTCTACTGATCCCGATAAGCAACCGGCTTCGGTAACGGTTGTGAGTCATCAACAATTGCAATTAAGTGGTGCTCGAACGTTAAATGAGGCGTGGCAAGGCGGTATGGAGTATGCCTTTAATGATGAAAGCCATGAGGCTTATGTGCATGTTAATGAGAGCAATTATGCGGGTCAAGCCTTACGCTACGAGGGTTGGGCAGAAAATAGAGCTTTTTTGGGAGCCTCCGGCGGTGTGGTTGCGGATGCGAGCCATCGTTTGAAACGTTCTGATAATTTGAGTGTTTTGGGGCATTTTCGGTATCATCAACTGAATCTTGATGTATTGCACACCGATCAAACACGTGATTTATATAATTTTTATGTTGATCGCGATCAACTTGAACAAGCCGTCACTTATTTTGGTTTGTCGCACCATTGGGATATTCATCCTGGAATAGCGTTAGATACGAAAGCGGATGTCACCGTTGATGATTACACGTTGCATTCGGTCATGCAAAACGCCATTTCCGGCGGCACCCGCGAAAACCATTACGGATTACAGGCAGTGTTGCGGTTAAAGGAGTTGTGGCGGGGCAATACGCTGGCGTTAGGTTCTGAATTTCATAGTTATGATTTAGGTGAGAACAATGGCTATGGCGATAATTTCATCGTCAATGTCATGTCGCCTCAAAACATAGCTCAACTCGATGCTCTCAAACAGAGCAATACCTTTGTTTATCCGAACAACATCAATGTTTACAGTTTGTTTCTCGAAGATAATTATGAAATCAATCAGCGCCTGACGTTATTCGGTGGTTTACGCTATGACCAGCATAAAAACTGGGGGCAAAACCTATCGCCACGCTTAGGCTTTTTTTATTATCCGTGGCAAGACGGACAATTCAGAGTGTCTTACAGTCAAGGTTTTCGTGGTGCGGTAGGTTTAAACTACAGTGGTGGTTTTAGGCATGACGGATTACTCCGTGAAGCTAATTTCGATAAAGTCAGCAGCGCCAATCTACCCGGCTATGATAATTTTCAGGCCACCCAGCCTGAAAAAATGGAAGCTATGGAATTGGCATTCAATCAGCGCTTTAACTCACATTGGCAGTGGGAAAATGTACTGTTTTACAATCAGGTTAAAAATATCATTGGTGTTGCATCGATACGCGGTAATGATTTAGGCATCGTCGTGCCGCAGTCAATTATTGAAACTTGCTGCTGAGGTATTACAATGAAACCGCTTGTTCAAGCCAATAAACCTTCTCTCACCAAACAATTTTCGCTAATTCTGGTATTGACTACTTGGCTTGCGATGACGCTGACCATCTTTATGTTTGCCACCGGTGTTGGCATAAAGAATTACCACGATACCCAAAATCAACTGTATGGTTTAGCACAGGTTATTAGCCAAAATACTCAGGCTTCTTTGCTGTTTGGTGATGAATTGAGTGCTGAAAATACCTTAAACGCATTGCAGGTCAATCCAGAAATCAATGCGGCTTACATTTATGATGCCAATAATCGTGTGTTTGCCGCTTATACCGTGTATTCACTTTATGATGATGACAACCTGCTTACCTTTATGGAGCCCTTGCTGCGTCAGCTTTTTCCGGTGTATTTATCCAGCGAACATCCCATTGTCAGTGGCAGCGAGACTATCGGGCGCGTGGAGTTGCATGCGGACATTTATAATATCTGGCTGCAGTGGCTGGTCGGGCTTATTATTGGAATATTGCTTTCTGTTATCAGCATGTTACTTGCCGTTTGGTTTGGTCTACGTTTGATTCGTAACATTACCCAGCCGATTATGGAGCTGGCATACACTGCCGATAAAGTGACTAAATATCAGGATTATTCTCTGCGGGTAACTAATAGCAAATATCAGGAAGTTGATGCGTTGATCGGTAATTTTAATTTTATGCTGGAAGAAATTCGCCAGCGGGATAACAAATTGCGTCGCCAACATGGCTTGCTGGAAGAAGAAGTAAAATTGCGCACGCTAGAATTGAGTCAGGCTAAAGAGCTGGCTGAATCAGCGAATCAGGCTAAAGGTGATTTTCTTGCCAATATGAGTCATGAAATTCGTACGCCGATAAACGCAGTGATGGGCATGGGTTATTTGCTGGCGCGTACCGAGTTGAACGAAAAGCAGCGTTATTACTTGACCAATATGAGGTGGGCTTCTGAATATTTGCTCACCATAGTTAATGACATCCTCGATTTTTCAAAAATTGAAGCCGGTAAAATGGAGCTTGAGCGCGAAGCGTTCGATTTGAATACGGTGCTTGAGCACCTTATCAATTTATTTGCAGCTCAAGCTGAAGAAAAAAATATAGAACTACTTTTGCATTGTCGGCCTTCAGTGCCACAAGCCTTGGTTGGCGATGCGCTACGTTTGGGGCAGGTACTGATAAATTTAACGTCTAATGCCTTAAAGTTTATCGACAAGGGCGAGGTTATTATTGCTGTTGATGTGTTAACTGAAACAGACAGCCAGGTTGTGTTACGGTTTGCTGTCAGTGACACGGGTATAGGCTTGACTGAAACGCAGATGGCTGGGCTATTCCAGTCTTTTTCGCAAGCGGATAGCTCCACGACACGGCGTTATGGTGGGACGGGACTGGGATTAGCTATCAGCAAGCAGTTGGTGGAATTAATGGCTGGGAAAATAGGCGTAACCAGCAAGCAGGGGCAGGGCAGTGAGTTTTTCTTTACAGTGTCTTTTGATCTTCAGGAAAGCACACAAAAGATAATTTCGGTTGGGCTTGAAAGATACCGGATTTTGCTGGTTGATGACAATTGGCGTGTGCGTGAAATTCTGTCTGAAATGCTGACCGAATTCAATATGGAGGTAGTGGCCGTCGCCTCTGGGGAAGCGGCTGTACAAGAACTTGAGCGTGCCGCACTCAATGATACCCCTTTCTACGATTTGGTCTTGATGGACTGGCAAATGCCAGTCATGAACGGTATTGAGACTTTAGATTATATTCGTGCTGATAACCAATTGCCCAACACGCCTATCGTAATGATGCTGCCATTTTTTGCTGATGATGAGTTACATAGTGTTGTCGATAGTCTGGAATTGGATGGCGCACTACTTAAAACCTCCTCCTATCCGGTTTTCTTCAATACCATCATGAAGCTTTTGGATAAAACAACTCAGGATAGTCTTGGGGTACGAAATACGGCCTCGAAAAAACAGGGTTCAGCACGCGATGTTGACAAAATGGGGAATCATATTTATCAAAATAATGGTTCAAATCCTGAACATTCTTCTCGAACAGCGTCTTTACCCTCTTGGGCACATGCACAAACAAAAGAACATGAAATTACGCATCAGCAGCTCGGTGGGAATATATTATTGGTAGAAGATAACAAAATTAACCAGATGCTTGCTCAGGAGTTGCTTGAAGCTATGGGTTTAACCGTAGTTGTTGCTGGAAATGGCTTGGAAGCCGTAGAAAAGATAGCGGACACAGGTTTCGATTTGGTATTAATGGATATTCAAATGCCGGTAATGGATGGGTACGAAGCGACTGAAATAATCCGCAACCAACAGATGCAGAGCGATTTGCCAATTATTGCGATGACAGCAAATGCCATGTCAGGAGATCGTGAGCGATGTTTGGAAGCCGGTATGAATGATCATATCGGCAAGCCCATTGATCTGGAAATCTTACATCGCACCTTAGTTCGGTGGTTGTCTGCGGCAACCAAAAATAAGGGCGCTGTCGTGGTTTATGAAAAACCAAACCAAGCAACCGAAATTCCTACAAATAGTCTTCCTGAGACTATTCCTGGCATTGATTTAGTTGCAGGGTTAACGCGATTGCGGCAAAATCACAAACTTTATCGCAAATTGTTACTGAAATTTTATCGCGAGCATTATCATGCCGCAGAGCAGGTTAGACTGGCGTTGCTTGAAGGAAGAACCAGTGATGCTCAGCGTATGATCCATGCGATTAAAGGTGTATCAGGTAATCTTGAAATGTTTGATCTTTATAATAGTGCTACAGAACTTGATGAAGCACTGAAACGGGGAGAAAATGACACTGACCAATTTACGGTTTTTCAAAACAATTTTAACCAGATTATCAGTGCGCTGGCGCTAATATCTGAGCAGGACGGTAATTATGAAAACAATTTACCTAATGGGCGTTCTAAATTCGATGCGGTAGCATTAACGCCGTTATTCGCTACGCTTGAAGGTCATTTGAAAGAAGGTTCTCCCAGATCACTTGATTTGCTGGTTAAAATAAAGGCGTCTTTGGGGGGAATGTTGCAAGAATCGGTTGAACAACTGGAAATTCAAATCGATAATTTTGATTTCGAGGGCGCGGAAGAGACTTTAACAACGATGCAAAATGCTTTGAACGAAATTCTTCTACTGAATACATGCCATGATGAAAACTCGCTCTAAACTGCTGATTATCGATGACGAACCCATCAACATTCATGCGCTGGATGGTATGTTGCATGACACTTATGAAATTACTGTTGCCCTGAATGGTAAGCAGGGTCTCAATCGCGCCACCCGAATGCCGCCACCGGATCTGATTCTGCTGGACATACAAATGGATGGCATGGACGGCTATGAGGTTTGCAGGCAATTAAGGCAAAATGATATTACCCGCAGTATCCCTATTATATTCGTCACCTCGCTAACGGATGAAGAGGATGAACGAAAAGGGTTGGAATTGGGAGCGGTCGATTATATTACCAAACCTTACCGACCCTCGATTATCCAAGTACGGTTACGCAATCATCTCGAATTGAAGCATAAGCGAGATCTGCTGAACCATCTTTGTACGCACGATGCTTTAACTGGCATTACTAATCGCCGGGGGTTAGAGCTGTATCTTGACCAGGAATGGCAGAATACGGTTCAGCAAGGTGATGCACTGGCACTTATTTTTATAGATATTGACTATTTTAAAAATTACAACGATAACTATGGTCATACCGCTGGTGATGAATGTTTGAAAGAGGTGGTTAATACTTTGAAGGGGGCTTTAACTCGAACAACTGACTTGTTGGCTCGTTACGGCGGAGAAGAATTTGTTTGCGTGTTACCAAAAACCGAGCTTACCGGTGCGTTGGTTATAGCGCAAACCTTGCAATCTGCCATGTTTGCCCGCGCTATTCCACATGAATATTCCGGCCTTAACCTTAACTGTATCTCGTTGAGTTTTGGTGTCGTTGCCCTCAATCCGGTTAACCCACAATGGTATTGTCCGGTAGACTTTCTTGACGCCGCTGACAAAATGTTATTTAAAGCCAAAAAACAGGGCAGAAATCGAATAATGTCGTAAAACAGCTAACCCCACAGTTACGCCACCACCCTAGAGGGTTCTTCAGCGTATCTATCTAATTGAGAATACATTAATGACAGTAACGCGCGCTAAAATTTTGATTGTTGACGATGAAATGATCAATATTCGTATGCTTGACAGTATCTTGCGAGATAAATACGAAATCATTGTTGCTTTAAACGGTGAGCAGGCACTCAAGCGAGCGATTCTTACGCCTCCTGATATTATCTTGCTTGATATAGGCATGGAGGGCATGGATGGTTATCAAATATTGCAATATTTGGCGAACAACGAGACGACGCGCGAAATACCGGTTATTTTTGTTACCGCCTTGACGACTGAGGCAGAGGAAAAAAAAGGTTTGGAGTTAGGCGCAGTGGATTACATTACTAAGCCCTATCGTTCATCGATTATTCTGGCACGCTTAAATAATCATTTGGAGCTTAAGCGTCAACGAGATCAGCTTAACTATTTATCATCACGGGATAATTTAACGGGTATTCCTAACCAACGCGGTTTTGATATTTTTCTTGATCAGGCATGGCAGACAGCCGTGCGCTTTAATGAATCCGTAGCACTTATCTACATGGATATTGACAGCTTTAAAAAATATACTGATCACTATGGTTATATCGCTGGTAATAAATGCTTAAAAAAAGTATCTGATTGTTTAAAAGCCTGTTTGCACCGAAAAACTGACTTGCTGGCGCGTTATGGTGATGATGAGCTAGTTTGTGTTTTATCAAAAACGGATATTGATGGCGCACTACTGGTAGCCAAAAAGCTGCAGGATGCCATTCTTGATTTGGCAATTCCCCATCAACATGCGAATGACGGCGATGTGGTTACGCTGAGCTTTGGCGTTGTCGCCATTAACCCTGGACACCAGCAGATAGAATCATCGATTCTGATAGAGATGGCATCAGAATCACTGTTTCACGCAAAGCGACAAGGTGGAAACCAGATCTTCCACAAAACCCTAAGATAAGCGCGGTAAGGTTTGCTTTAATTCGAACAGTAATTAATTACTTTTTTGTGGGAGCGGGTAAAGCTGCTCCCACACGTATTGGCTTTTTTAGATGTGATTTGTTTCCGCGTGTTTTCTTTTATATCTGATAGACGAAAATACCGATAAAGCAATCAACGCAGCACCTACCAGTCCGGTGATTACTTCAGGAATTTCATGCGTCATGCTAATCAGCATAATCGCTGCCAAGGTGCCAATAGCGTAGTGCGCACCATGTTCAAGAAAAACATATTCATCCAGAGTACCTTGACGCACCAAATACACGGTCAGGCTTCGTACAAACATCGCACCTATTGCTAGACCCAACATAATAATCACAACATCTTGGGTAATTGCAAACGCACCGATAACACCGTCAAATGAAAATGAGGCATCCAATACTTCCAGATACAAAAAGCTCATAACACTACCTTTTTTAAGAACATCTGCCATATCTTCGCCTTCTTCTTCGTCTTCAAACAAGGTTGACAAGCTATCTACGATGACAAATAGGATAAGCCCAGAAACACCGGCGACCAAGGCTTCCAGCCGAATGGCTTCGGGCAGCCAGTGCTGGGTGATTAACAGCAGCGCCAATGCCAAAATAATTTCAATAGACTCAAGTTTTCCGAAGGAAGCCATTTTTTCTTCCAGTTTGCCTAACCAGTGCAGCTCTTTGCTTTCATCAAAGATGAAGGAGAAAAACACCATAAGCAAGAACATGCCACCAAAAGCAGCAATCTGAATATGGGACTCGGTTAAATGTTTGGAATAGGTTTCAGGGTCATGCAACGCCATATTGGTTACGCCGACAAAATCAATGCCTGTGGCCGCAGCAACAATTGCGATAGGAAATAGTAAGCGCATACCAAAAACGGCGATTAAAATCCCCCAAGTTAAAAAATAACGTTGCCAGCGTTCATCCATACGTTTGAGTACTGAGGCGTTAACAACTGCATTATCGAATGACAGGCTGACTTCGAGAACACCCAGAATTATTGCGATAAAGGCTCCGATAGCCCCGCCCCAATAAAAAGCTGCTGCCAAGCAAACTGCTGTGACAAAAAAAGAAAGACGAAAATGCTGCATACAATACCTCTTAAGTTAATGATGGAAGTGAATGATATTTTAAAAGTAACGACTAAGCGATTACTTTGATAAGAAATGAGTACGACATCTTTCGGCAATATAATGACTGCCCGTCTTCAAAAGACTGGCAGTCATGGCATCAAGCAAATTCGATGCAATAACCTTTTATTATTGTGATTGAGAGATTGACTTTGATTAACAAAAAGTGCAGCATCTTTATGATAGTTTGGTCTTTTCTAAATTTTTAATAAAAGTAGAATTAACTCCGTTTTTACGGCTCTCAACACACACTAAGGGGATATTAAAATGGACGCAATCACAATTACAACACGTCAACAACAAAATGCAGCAGCGGCATCATCTCAGCAAGCTAAAAGTCTGGGGAGTGATAAGGCCGCAGCTGGTCGCCAGTCAGGTAATACGGGCGATGACAGTTTAAAAGTTTCCAATGAAACCGTAAATCTTTCCGATTCAGCGGTAAAACTCTCAAAATCTGCCCCAGTAACCAGCAGCAGTCGTTCGGTACCCATAGAAAATAAAGCTCAAGCACAAGAATCAATCAATCAGCTTCTAGCTAACTTCCAAAGCAACCCTTCTCAGGCACAAGCGGCTAAAAATGGTATTACTTCTGGCGTTGTCTTGAAGGCATTGACAGGTTAATACCGTACTAACAATGGAGTATGTAGAGACGTAGCAGCTTACGTCTCTACAGATCTACAGATACGGATTGTTGGTTGGATGGCCAAATTTTTCAGGTTTTAAAAGTATTCAGCGACAATGACAGTTCTTTTGTTTGATCCTCAAGTGATTCGGCGGCAGCGGCGGCTTGTTCAACTAATGCGGCGTTTTGCTGTGTCACATCATCCATCTGTCGGATAGCTTGATTGACTTGTCCAATGCCTATGGTTTGTTCTGCAGAAGCGGCCGTAATTTCGGCAATAATCGTAGTCACATTTTGAATAGAATTGACTATTTCATCCATCGTTTGCCCAGCAGTGGAAACTAATTGACTGCCATTACTGACTTTTTCAACAGAATCGTTGATTAACCGCTTAATCTCGCTAGCCGCGTTACCTGCGCGTTGTGCTAAATTTCGTACTTCTGTGGCGACGACCGCAAAACCTTTGCCCTGATCACCGGCGCGAGCGGCTTCAACGGCGGCGTTTAAGGCGAGTATGTTAGTTTGGAAAGCGATGTCGTCAATAACTGAAATAATCTCGACAATCCGATGTGAAGATTGATTGATGCTCTCCATCGTTTCGACCACAGAGTTAACCGCCGAAACACCGCGAGCCGCATTCGTTGCTGCTTGACCTGCCAGATCATTAACATGCGAGGCATGTTCATTATTTTGCCTTACGGCCGACGTTAATTCCTGCATACTTGCGGTGGTTTGTTCCAGACTAGCCGCTTGTTCTTCAGTGCGATAGGACAAATCATTATTACCTGCAGCAATTTCTTTAGCGGCATTATTAATCGTGTTTGATGCCTCATGAACTTTGCCGATTAATTGTTTTAAATTACGGGCGGTGTGGTTAATACTCGTAGTGACTTCGCCAAAAATGCCTGGATAATTTTGGTGTATTGATTGGGTTAAATCGCCTTGTGCAAGTGCATCAGCAACGCGGACAATATCATTTAAACTTTCTAATGCGTCTATCGTTGAATTGATATTGTTTTTTAATGTGGCTAGTTCGCCACGACCTTCAACAGTGACACGGTGGCTAATATCGCCTGTCGCAATACATTCCATAACATTGCCAATATCGCTGAACATAGCGTGCAGCGTTTCTTGTGCTGAAATTGCATTATCAATGGCTTGTTTAAATTCACCTTTAACGTGGTTATCGATGTGTTTTGAAAAATCGCCATTGCGTAAGGCTTGAATGGCTTGATTTAACGCAGATAGCGTTAATGCCAATTCTTCAACAGTCGAGTTTACCGTTTCTTTTAAATGCTTCAGATCGCCGTTGACGTTAGTTTTAATACGCACATTGAAGTTACCTTTTTCAAGCCCATCCATAACGGAATTTGTTTCTTGTAACGCAACTTGTAATGTAGCAAGGAGACTACTAAACGCTTGTGCCGTTTGCCCGATTTCATCCTCAGAGTGATAATTTATTTTTTTAGAAAAATCACCTGTTTTATCCACATCAACAATAATATCTTTCATCATAGTGAGTGGTTTAGTAATCGCACGAGTGATTAAACGTACCAGAATAAACGTACCAATAAATACAATTGTCGTGCTAACAAGATTAACAATTAGCGCAGTTAATGTGTTTGTTCGAATGCTTCTTGCGCTAGCTTGTAAGTCGGCAACTAACTTGTCTTCGACTTTTTTCATAGCGTTAATGCGTAGTGTTGCTATCTCAAACCAATAATTGCTGTCAACACCAAGCGCACTATCTAATGGTGACTGCAAGGCGTGTTTGCGTAGTCTTTCAACTTCATCAATGGCTTTACCCGATACTGTTTTAGTATGAAAAGCGATTTGTTCAGGGGTTGCAATTTGGGTAAATTGACTTAAATTAGCCTTGTATTCGCCTAAGTTTTCCGAAACTTTTAATAAATGGGCGATACCCAGCTTATCCATTGCAAAAATGCCAGACATTACCGCACGTTCCCGTCCTGCACGCTCTTTCATATTCAAATAAGCCGAATAGGTATTGGCACCACGCATAATTTCATCATCTTTAACTACTTTGCTGATGTTATTTGATAGTTCAAGCAAGGCTTGAATGACGGCAGTATATTGCGCCGCTACAGATAAGCCGTCGATAGCAAATTTATCCGCCTGTAAACGTAATTCTTTGAGTTTGCCTAATTGCGTCACGATATTTTCAACGTCTTGCTTACCTTCTGCGATACGTGATTTTATGTCTTGCATCAATGGTTGAATGGCTTTATCGCTGTCAGTGCGTAAGCTAGGAAGTTTATCCGCCATTTTTATGCCATGACTACTAACAAAACCGACCGTTGTGCCACGTTCTTTCTGCAAATTGTGGACAACCGCACCAATTTCAGCAAAAAAATTGCTGTCTTCTATCAATTGCTTCGATGTTGAAAATTTTGCATATTTATCAACCACCATCAGTGAGCTAAAACCTACAATGCCTAGCATCGGTAAAACTAGCATTAATAGTAATTTGCTTCTAATGGGCCTGTTTTTTAGAGACATTTTTTAACCTTATAATTTTTTATCAATCAATTGGATGGTATCAGTCCCGTTTTTTACACGGCTATTTCAGACTGGAGTGTAAATATGATGAATATACGCCCTTTGATTGTGGTGATCGATATTTCAAGATATGCAGTCTATCAAATACCTAAGAATTCATATAACGCCAGGATTGCAAGCATTTATCAACGGTAAATATTCACCTCCCCCTTTGAAAAAGGGGGAGAGCAAAGCGAGGGGCAGAGGGGGATTTATCTAATAAAATCTCCCCTAACCCCTCTTTTTCAAAGAGGGGGACTGAATACTTACCATCAACGTAGGATGTTATTTTTGACCAGAGCCTAAATGAATTTACATAGTAAAATGGCAATTCATGCAGACTTGATTTGCATTTTTTAAATCACCTTTCCATTAGGAGAAACCATGAAATTATTAACAGTCTTAATTTTGTCTTTAACGGCTTTGTTTACCATACCTGCTAAAGCCAATGTGACCGCTCAGAAACAAAGTGTCGATAATGCTTGCTATCAAGAGGCAAGATATGCGAATTGTGGCGATAAAAGAGTAGGAACTGGCCTTATAAAGTGCATCCATAATTACAAAAGCGTAAATAAAGCTTTTCAAATTTCTGAACCTTGTAAGGCGGCATTGAGCGCTTTAACTTATGAAAGAAAGGCACAGCAAAGAAAATATTAATAAAGTCTATTCAAAAATAAATAGGCCATTGTGTGCAGGATTTTGTAATGGCAACATGATGACTGCCAGTCCTCAAAGGACTGGCAGTCATATTGTCGGTAAGCCTGACACACGTCAGCATTCTGATTACAGGACTACCCCTTTTTTTATAGCAGCATGTCGCTCTTGGTCAGCATCATAACGGGCTTATTCCATGTCCCCAATTACGGCACGCCCCTCTCCCCGAGGATCACTGGCGGCACTTAGTTTATGCGTATTTTTATCCAGCATAGCGGCCTGCATATCACCGTATCGGTAACGTGCTTGTTGGGTTTTATGCCCGCGTGCGGCAAGGTCGATAAGTTCCGTTTCCGTTAGCGCATTTTGTTCATATTCAAGCACATCGGGCATAAATTGATGATGGAAGCGGGGCAGATTTACCCAAGACTCGGGCGTGTTGCCTTGGGCAAAATCGAGTGCGGCTAACAGCACCATTGAAATGATACGGCTGCCGCCAGGCGTACCCAATACCGCGATACGCGAGCCATCTTCAAGAAATGTTGGCGTCATACTCGACAACATACGTTTGCCCGGTGCTATCGCATTGGCGTTGCCGCCTACCAAGCCGTAGCCGTTAGCGCCTTTATGGCTAACAAAATCATCCATTTCATCATTTAATAACACGCCCGTGCCTTCTGCAACAAAGCCAGAACCGAAAGGAAAATTAATGCTTAAGGTGGCGGCAACGCGATTGCCCTTATCGTCAATAATTGAAAAATGCGTGGTATGTGTGCCGTCGGGTTGAGGCAAATCATCACCAGATAGCAATGTGCTGGGCAACGCTTTATCGCTGCGTATGCTGCTACGCAAACCTGCCGCATAATCATTACTCAATAAACGCTTAACCGGTATATCGATAAAGTCGCTATCCCCAAGATATAAGGCGCGATCATGATAAGCACGGCGCATTGCTTCAGTAATCAAATGCTTTTTTGTGATGGCATCCGCGTGTTGCAGATCATATTCTGACAAAATATTCAGCGCTTCAATCAATACGATGCCACCCGATGAGGACGGCGCCGCACTGGTGATTTTTATGCCATGATAATCACCCGTGACAGGTTTACGTTCGACAATTTGATAATTATCTAGGTCTGCTTGTGTCCAGATTCCGCCCGCTTTGCTGACTGTATTAACCAATTTGTCGGCAATCTCGCCGTTATAGAAGCCAGCCCGACCGGTATTAGCCAGATGCTTTAAGGTATTAGCCAAATCGATTTGGCGCAGAATCGAGTAAGCTTTAGGTAACTTATTATCCGTTAAATAAATCTGTGCTGTCTGCGGATATTTTTTTAATACCTCGGCTCTGAATTTCAGCAACTTCAAATACTTATTGCCGACCGCAAAACCGGTTTGTGCGTATCTAATGGCGGGCATCAGGCTGTCAGATAACGGCAAACGCCCGTATTTTTGCGATAAATGCACGAGCGCAGCGGGCAGTCCCGGAATCGCGGCAGCTAATGCGCCATCCAGCGATAAGTTAGGGATAACATCCCCCTTTTTATCCAGAAACATAGCCTTGTGAGCCGCCATCGGTGCTTTCTCACGCCCATCAATTAGCATGTCCAGCCCATCTTTTTCTCGATGTAGCAACCAATAACCACCACCGCCTAAACCTGAACCGGTCGGCTCGACAACTGCCAGCGCCGCACTGACTGCTACCGCCGCATCAAATACATTGCCAC
>CANNKH010000052.1 GCA_947504985.1 Methylococcaceae bacterium
ACAATAAATCATTATTCATCTCAGATGACAAAGCGACACCGATATCTATCAGTTTTTCGAGTTGGTAGTTGATGCTTTGATTTTTCATCAAATTTCCTTGCTGGTCTGATACCTCCCTCTTCAGGGGGATTTGTTTAAAATTGACAACGATGCGCAAGCCTCGTTATCCTTTCAAGTAACCCCTGCCTTAAGACAGGGGCAAGCCATCCGACCCTAATCTGTCGGATGTGGATTGAAACATAGTAATTAACAGGGTTATGTCAGCAGAGTAGGATGATTATGTCGTTCAGGAAAGACAATAGGTGTAGGCGACTTATGCACGAATTGTTAGCTTTTATTTTCTAATGGTTTTAGCATAATTTCGTAACTCGTGAGATTTTTTTTTGCCGAGGCATTCCTGTGTTCATAGGTTATAATTTTTCTTGGTTGTAAATGCTTTATCTCGCATATTGACAATCTGACCCTCTCCCCTCCTCTCCAGCACTAATTAACAAGGCCATGATAAATTTAATACAGTTACTTAATGATCCAGACTTTATTCAATCTGTACCTTACAGCAAAATAAAATACCAACCTAAAGATGTCATTTTAAGAGAAAATGAGGTCAGTCAGGAAGTTTACTTTATCTTGGATGGACAGGTTCAAGTGAGTATTCATATTAGCGACGATGCTGGCAAATTGTTGCCCGGATTGGCTCGATTGACTAAAGATGATTTTTTTGGTGAATTATCAATGTTTGATGGCGAACCCCGTAGTGCTGAAGTCATTGCATTAACCGCCTGTGAAGTTGCCAAAGTAGATGGCTCACAAATGTTGAGTTTTATGGAAAAGTATCCCGACAAAGGCTATTTTGTATTGCGCGAATTATTTATGAATCTGGTTATGCGGATGCGACAAAACAATATTCGTACAAAAACAGTGCTTGATCTTTATTTAAACGAACAGTAATACGCACGGTCGTCTTCATTGTGTGTTTTTGCGGCATCCATATAGGCGACCAGATTATTAACCTTCTAACCTGATGCGTGTTTTTTAGCCATGTCATAAGGCAACCAGCAAAAAATAAACCACCGCTGGCTGAGCGGAGTCTAAGCCAGCGGTGGTTTATTTTTTGCGTGCGTGCCTCAGATAAATACCCAACGTATTAAATCATTGCCGATTTGTCTGTAGTTTACGCATAAAATTATGCCTATTAAATTCTCCCTATTATTAATGAGTGCGGCATTAGCGTTGCTAGTATCAGCGGATGTGCTGTTGTCGTTCGGGGAGACTGAGTTGCCAGAACGCATTACATTGATTGCCTTAGCCTTATTATTAGGCGCGTTTGCTTTGCTACTGACAACGGGCACACTGGCTATAGCAAAAAAAATCGTACAGACCTGTTTCGATTTTTTTTCTGCCCAGCAACGTTCTGCGCGTCGATTATTATTTATTCAAAACAAAGAAGATCAGCTTAAGCAATTGTTTTTGTTTAAAACGGTGCAAATCAACTTTTTTAACAAAATTAAACGAAAGCGTTTGCTGACTGCAAATAATCGTAAACACATCAACTCATTATCAAGCACCATTGCTGATGAGCTGAAAGCCATGAAACCACACCTACCCAAAGCCGACTTTGCGCAATTTCAGCAAGATAACCGTTATTACCGAAACCAACTCGATGCTGAAGGTTTGTTAAAATTGCAGCAAAAAATTGCGGCATTAACTAAATCATGAATAAATTTAAAGAGTGGATTTTTAGGCTGGTAGCTATTTTTCAATCGGTCAAAGATGAAAATTTGCGTTGGCAAGTCGCTAATCAGGATCAACAAACCAGACTTAAACGAACTCAGGCATTCGCGGAAAAAAACCTTGCGGATGAATTAAAAAAGAAAAGCATACAGCTGGAGCATGACATTGCCTTATTAAGGACTAAAAATGCGGCTGAATTGCTTATGTTTAAAACCAAATGCAAGCAGGACATTAAAGATTATAAGCAATATTTGGCGGCATTGGATCAACTTAAGTTATCAATTCAGACCCGCTACGCCCATTTACCTGAAGCGGTTGCCTTTACGATCCATCATCATGCCAAGCATTTACTAAACAACCTATGGGAAGCAGATAGTTTGGAGAAAAAAATGCACTGCGAAATGCGCTTGATTAACTTTATGACCGCCGTACACGATGACGCCTGCTTGCCTTTAGAAGGGGATAGCAGCAAAAAACTGCCTGAAAAAACCTTGGAATTGCTTCAGCAACTTTAAAATTACTGAAGCAAGATAGATTCAGCTGATAATGGTTCATCTTCCTGACATTTCATTACCAATATAAGAGCCTGCAACAGCCCCCAGCCCAGTTGCCCACGGATCACCGTGACCCATTTGATAACCTAAAACACCACCAACAACCCCACCTGCCAAGCCTTGTGTTGAGCGTGGGTCTTGATAGCTTTGATAGTGTGGACGAGGATAAATTACCGGCGCAGGATAATAAACCGGCGCGGGATAAACTCTGGGTTTTGGATAATACGTTATCACCTGCCGGTAAGGCTGAGGTCTTGGATAATATTTAACCACTTCCCGATAAGGTCGAGGGTAATACTTCACGACTTCATGATAATGCCGGTGGTGATTCTCATGATGCCCCCAACCATCGGCGTGGGATGAAGTTGAAAACACGATGGCAACGATTGCAATTTGGATTAAAAAATATAATTTTTTCATAACGACCTCTATCAAGTTTAAAAAAAACGCCCTAGCGTTGGACAAATGATAGATAACTAAATATTAATGGCAGCTTAATGAATTCAAGATAATGATAAGCGGTGCGCAAACTGGCTACGCACCGCAATGATTTAGCGCGGGGATAAACCGTTATTCCTCCTTGTCACTTTCACCGGTTTCTGCTTGTGCAGCAACACCGTATGGCCATTGCCAGTTTTGTATCTCCGGCATGTCTTCACCATATTTATAAATATACTGCTTATGATCGATCAATTTGTCGCGGATATACTGCTTGAGGTAGACCGCATTGTTACGCAAGCGTGGCACACGGTCGATAACGTCAGCCGCTAGATGGAAACGATCCATATCGTTCATAACGACCATATCAAATGGCGTTGATGTCGTACCTTCCTCTTTATAGCCGCGCACATGCAAATTAGCATGATTGGCACGGCGATAAGCCAGGCGATGGATGAGCCAGGGATAACCGTGATAAGCAAACACTATCGGCTTGTTTTTGGTGAACAGTTCGTCAAAATCACGATCTGATAAGCCGTTAGGATGTTCGCTAGCCGGTTGTAAGCGCATTAGATTAACGACGTTAACAACACGAATTTTTAAATCCGGTATTTTGCTGCGCAGAATATCGACTGCCGCCAAGGTTTCCAAGGTAGGGACATCACCAGCACACGCCATGACGACATCAGGTTCTTCGCCGCAATCATTACTGGCCCAATCCCAAACGCCAATACCTGCCTCGCAATGTTTCATAGCCGCATCCATCGTCAACCACTGAGGCGCAGGTTGCTTGCCGGCAACAATAACGTTGACATAATTGCGACTGCGCAGCACATGATCGGTTACGGCAAGCAAAGTATTCGCATCAGGTGGTAGATAGACGCGGATGACTTCGGCTTTTTTGTTGACGACATGATCGATAAAGCCTGGATCCTGATGCGAAAAGCCATTGTGATCCTGACGCCAAACATGCGATGTCAGTAAGTAATTCAATGAGGCCACCGGGCGACGCCAAGGTATCCGATTACAGGTTTTTAGCCATTTTGCATGTTGGTTAAACATCGAATCAACAATATGGATAAACGCCTCATAGCAGGAGAAGAAGCCATGACGCCCTGTCAATAAATAACCTTCCAGCCAGCCTTGGCAAGTATGTTCGCTGAGTATTTCCATCACGCGTCCATCTTGGGAAAGATGCGTATCTTCCGGCAAGATTTTTTCCATCCAGGCTCGACCGGTGACATCAAAAATATCATCCCAACGGTTTGATGAGGTTTCATCGGGCCCAAAAATACGAAAATTGCCCTGATCCATATTATTTTTCATCACATCCCGCAGGAAGCGTCCCATCACACGAGTGGCTTCAGCGTCAACTGCGCCTGGCGAGGGAACATCTACCGCATATTGCCGATAATCAGGCAGCCGTAAATCGCGTAACAATAAGCCGCCATTAGCATGTGGATTATCGCTCATGCGTAGATGACCCAGCGGTGCCAAGTCCAGTAATTCCGGAAACGGTGTACCCTGATCGTCGAATAACTCTTCGGGGCGATAACTTTTCAGCCAGCGTTCAAGCAGTGTGATATGTTCCGCATTTTCCGCCAGATTAGCTAAGGGCACCTGATGCGAACGCCAGAAATCTTCCGTCTTTTTACCATCTACACTTGAAGGACCAGTCCAGCCTTTGGGGGTACGCATGATTACCATGGGCCAGATTGGGCGCTTTATTTGTTCCAATTCACCGCTACGCGCCAAGCGCTGAATGGTTTTAATTTCTTCCAGACACTGATCGAGCACACTCGCCATACGAGGGTGAACAATTTCAGGATCACTGCCTTCCACCAGATAAGGCCGATACCCATAACCTTCAAATAATTGCAGTAGCTCATCTTCATCAATGCGACTTAACAAGGTTGGGTTGGCAATTTTATAACCATTTAGATGCAATATGGGCAGCACCGCACCATCGCGGGCAGGATTAAGAAATTTATTGGAATGCCATGCTGCGGCCATTGGGCCTGTTTCGGCTTCACCATCACCGACTACGCAGCAAGTAATTAGATCGGGATTATCGAAAACGGTGCCGTAAGCATGGGATAGCGCATAGCCCAACTCACCACCTTCATGAATTGATCCGGGGGTTTCAGGCGCAACATGGCTAGGCACACCACCAGGGAATGAAAACTGCTTAAATAACGCTTTCATGCCGTCTTTATCCTGCGAAATGCTTGGATAATATTCGCTGTAAGTGCCTTCCAGCCAACAGTTTGCCAACATGGCAGGTCCGCCGTGGCCAGGACCACAGATAAAAATCATGCTGAGGTCATGGGCTTTAATCAATCGGTTTAAGTGAACATTGATAAAATTCAAGCCTGGTGTTGTTCCCCAATGTCCCAACAAGCGCGGTTTGATATGCTCCAATGTCAGTGGTTCTTTCAGTAACGCATTATCAAGCAAATAAATTTGCCCGACGGAAAGGTAATTTGCCGCCCGCCAATAGGCATCCATACGTTCCAGTAGTTCTGCAGATAGTTGAAAATCTTGGTGACTCGATTCCACGTTATTCTCCTCTAGGGTTGTCATCGGACTTATCGTCCAAAAAATTTAAAATTTGTCGAGCACAAACACGCTCTTCCTCGGCGTGAATGACTAAAATACGTGAGCGACTGGCAGCGGCGCTGATGTCGCTATTGTGTGCCGCTTGTTGGTTGGCTGGCTCATCTATAACGAAACCTAATGGCTCCAGCCCCGTTAATATGCGGTGACGAATCGCTGACGCATGTTCACCGATGCCGCCGGTAAAAACTAACGCGGAAACATTACCTAATATGGCGCAATAGGCACCGATATATTTTTTTATCCGGTAACAAAACATATCCAACGCAAGCAGGGCGGTCGCGTCATGTTGTTCGGCCTTTTGCAAAATGCTACGCATATCGGCATCGCCGCAAATGCCCCGTAAGCCACTATTTTTATTTATCAAGTCATCCAATTGCGCTGGTGATAATCCCTCTTTTTGCAGAGTAAGCAAAATCATCGGATCTAAATCACCACAACGCCCGGCCATTATCAGACCTTCGGTTGGCGAAAACCCCATAGACGTATCAATGCTGACACCGGCACGAATTGCTGTTGCGCTGGCTCCGCCGCCTAAATGCAGAACAATGATATTCAGCTGGTCTGGATCACGCGCTAACCGTTCAGCGGTCGCCAATAAACTATGCTGGCAAGAAATGCCGTGAAAGCCGTAGCGGTAAAAGTCGACCTTATCAGATAAATGGTCAGGAAGGGCATAGCGTCCGGCATGTTCAGGAATGCGGCGGTGAAAAGCCGTATCAAATACGGCAAATTGGGCGGTATCAGGAAAGCACTCAGCCGCCATCGTGATACCCAATCGATTGAACGGATTATGTAGTGGCGCGTAGCAATCCAGTTGCGGCAGACGCTCAAGGATGGCGTCGTTGATAGGGGTTACCTTATCAAACCAACTGGCGCCGTGGACAACGCGATGACCAATCGCCACCAGCGGCAAATGGTTATTGGTAATGATGTGTTGCCAATGATTTAACACCACTGTTAGTGCGGCACTGGTGTTATGTGCGGTATTGATACTGTGATAAATAGGCTCGCCGTGTATATCCTGACCTTCAACAAGCAACCCCGCTGGCGTCCCATAATCCGCCATTAATGCGGCATTGGGCTGTAAATCAGTGGTAAATAACCGCGATTTTATAGAAGTGCTACCCACATTGACGACTAAAAGGTAGCCGCTCATAAACAAAAAAAGCACTGCATGGCTTTACCTTATTGGTTGCGTGTGACTCATAATGGATCAGGCTTTAATGGCTAAAGCTCACATAACCTGCCCTCTAGTAGTGATTATAGTTACATAAACCCTGTTTTCATTCAAGCCAAAGGCACGAACCTGCAAAGCAGGTTTTGTTGTGAATGTCACTAACGAATGGTATTGAACTATACTATCTAGCCTCTGGAAGTTGCATTTACAATACGGCGTTTATTAAGACGCTGACAAGCTATCCGAAAAGATTTTTCTCGATTCGTAAACGCTACAAGGACATTACCATGATTAATAAACCTGTTGATAAAACTCGCCCGGCAGATCTGCGAAGGCACGATCAAGGCACAGGGCCTATTCGAACTCACCGTCCGGTTTACCAGGATTTTCTACCGCCCTGCAACAATGCTTGTCCGGCGGGTGAAAATATTCAGGCTTGGTTAGCACTGGTACAAGCCGGTCAATACCACCAAGCGTGGCAGGAAATCATGAAAGACAATCCTATGCCCGCCATTCATGGCAGGGTCTGTTACCATCCTTGCGAAACCCAATGCAACCGCGAACAATTGGATGGTGCGGTTAGTGTCCATGCCGTCGAACGCTTTTTAGGTGATATGGCCTTAGCTGAAAACTGGCAAATTACCCCTGATGTTGCGCCTACTGGCAAGCGTATTTTGATTGTCGGCGCCGGTCCAAGCGGACTTTCGGCCGCTTATCATTTGGCGCGGTTAGGCCATAAAGCCGTAATTTATGACGCAGGCCCTATGGCTGGTGGCATGATGCGCTTTGGCATTCCTGCCTACCGTTTACCACGTCACGAACTTGATGCGGAGATCAAACGGATCGAAGCGTTAGGTGTGGACATTGTGCTCAATCGAAAAGTGGACAATCTGCTTGCCGATAAGCGAGAAGGCAACTTCGATGCCGTTTTTGTTGCTGTTGGCGCCCATCTTAGCAAGCGGATTGATATTCCGGCGCGAGAAGCCTCCAAAATGCTGGATGCGATTACCTTTTTACGCGAAACCGCAGCGGGAAATGCACCTAAATTGGGGCGTAAAGTCGCTATTTACGGCGGTGGTAATACCGCAATGGATGCGGCACGGACAGCAAAACGCTTAGGCGCTGAAGAAGCCTTGATTATTTACCGGCGTGATCGTGAACACATGCCGGCGCATTCTTTTGAGGCCGATGAAGCCATCGAAGAAGGTGTAAAAATCAATTGGTTGCGTTCCATTACCGAAATGGATGAATCGTCAATAAAAGTTGAAATTATGGCGCTGGATGAAAGCGGTAGGCCGCAACCCACTGGCGAATATGAAATCCTGGAAGCGGATGCTCTGATTCTTGCCGTGGGTCAGGATACGGATACCGGTTTTTTACGTTCTATTCCCGGCATAGAGTTTACTTACGATGGCACAGTAATCGTCGATTCAGGGATGAAAACCGGAGCGGCAGGTATTTTTGCTGGCGGTGATATGGTACCTAGCGAGCGCACCGTGACCGCTGGCGTCGGTCATGGTAAAAAAGCCGCACGACATATCGACGCCTGGTTACAGGGCACCCGCTATATTGCTGCCCCTAAACATGAACTGGTGGGCTACGAAAAGCTGCATACCTGGTATCAAACGGATGCCGACGCTAAAAAACAGGGGCATATTCCCGCTGACCGTCGCGCCGATGATTTTTCTGAAATTGTTGCTGGATTAAATACTACCGATGCCACCTTTGAAGCCCAGCGTTGTTTTTCCTGTGGTAACTGTTTTGAATGTGATGGCTGCTATGGCGCGTGCCCCGAAACGGCAATTGTCAAATTAGGGCCTGGAAACCGCTACCGTTATCTCTATGAATTATGTACCGGCTGCGCGGTTTGTTTTGAACAATGTCCATGCCATGCTATTGAAATGGTTACTGAGAAGGGAGAATAAATCATGACCGCAACTCAAATCGTTACTGTTGACGGCAGCGAAGCCGTGGCTTATGTGGCTTATCGAATTAATGAAGTTTGCGCCATTTATCCGATTACGCCATCGTCTACGATGGCAGAATGGGCCGATCAATGGGCAGCAGAAGGCAAAACCAATATCTGGGGCAATATCCCGTTAATCGCCGAAATGCAGAGTGAAGGCGGTGCGGCTGGCGCAGTGCATGGTGCATTACAAACCGGCGCGTTATCGACAACCTTTACGGCATCACAGGGCTTGTTGTTGATGATTCCCAACATGTACAAAATTGCGGGTGAATTGACGGCGACCGTGTTTCATGTCGCCGCACGTTCATTGGCGGCGCAAGGCTTATCCATTTTCGGCGATCATTCCGATGTCATGGCGGTGCGTGACACCGGTTTTGCGTTGTTAGGCTCCAGTTCTGTCCAGGAAGCGCATGATATGGCGCTAATCGCTCAAGCCGCCTCATTGGAAGCACGCATTCCCTTCATCCATTTCTTCGATGGCTTTCGAACCTCACACGAAGTCAACAAAATCGAGCTACTTAGTGATGCACAAATCCGCACGATGATTAGTGGCGAACTGGTCAGGGCGCATCGTGGACGTGGTTTAAATCCTGATAATCCCTTTATTCGCGGCACCGCGCAAAATCCTGACATTTATTTTCAAGCCAGAGAAACCGTTAATCCTTTCTACGCTAAAGTGCCGGCGATTGTTCAAAAAACGATGGACAAATTTGCCGCGATTACCGGACGCAGTTACCGTTTGTTTGAATACAGCGGTGCTAACGAGGCGACAAAAATCATTGTGATTATGGGTTCTGCGGCGGAAACGGTGAAAGAAACCGTTGCTCATCTGGTACGGCAAGGTGAAAAAATCGGTGTCATCCATGTGCGCTTGTATCTGCCTTTTGACTCGTGTGCTTTTCTCGACGCCTTGCCATTGACGACGCAATCGGTTGCTGTTTTGGACCGAACCAAGTCGCCAGGTGCGACTGGTGAGCCTTTGTTTCATGATGTCGTGACCACCTTTGCCGAAGCCATTAATACCGGTAAGCTCGCCAACATGCCTAAAATTGTCGGTGGTCGTTATGGCTTGTCTTCAAAAGAATTTACCCCGGCGATGGTCAAAGGCATCTTCGATGAATTGACTAAAACACAGCCTAAAAACCATTTCACCATCGGTATCAACGATGATGTCAGCCATCACAGTCTGGATTATGATCCCGCGTTTAATATTGATTCAGACAGCGTTATTTCTGCGTTATTTTTTGGCTTGGGTGCGGATGGTACGGTAGGCGCCAATAAAAACACCATTAAAATCATCGGCGATTTGCCTGAGTTTTATGCCCAAGGCTATTTTGTTTACGATTCCAAAAAATCCGGCTCGCAAACCGTCTCGCATTTACGCTTTGGTCCTGAACCCATTCGTGCGCCGTATCTGGTGCAAAAGGCGCAATTTATTGGTTGTCATCAATTCAACTTTTTATTCAAAACCGATATGTTGGCGCAAGCCGCACCAGGCTCGGTATTTTTACTGAACAGTCCATTTACAGCTGAAGAAGTTTGGGATCATCTGCCGCGTTATGTCCAAGAGCGACTCATCACTAAACGCTTGTCCTTTTATGTCATCGACGCGGCAAAAGTAGCCCTCGAAACCGACATGGGCAGCCGGGTGAATACTATTTTGCAAACCTGTTTTTTTGCGCTGTCCGGCGTTTTACCGCGTGAACAGGCGATTGCTAAGATCAAAGAAGCCATCAAGAAAACCTATAGCAAAAAAGGCGAAGACATTGTTCTGAAGAATTTTGCAGCGGTTGACCAAACACTGGCTAATTTGTATCAGGTTAATGTGCCGCTGCAAGTGACTAGCGTTTTGGAAATGCCGCTGATTGTGCCGCTTGAGGCGCCGACTTTCGTGCAGGAAGTGACTGCTAAAATGATGGCGGGTACGGGTGATGAACTCTCCGTCAGCCAACTGCCGCAAGACGGCACTTATCCTTCTGGGACAACAGCTTGGGAAAAGCGCAATGTTTCGCAATATGTTCCAGAATGGGAGCCCGACCTTTGTATTCAATGCGGAAATTGCAGTTTTGTGTGTCCGCACTCGGTGATTCGCGCCAAATTTTATAACCAGCAGGCATTAGAAAACGCGCCAGCAGGCTTTAAGTCAGCAAAAATCAGTGCTCGAGGTTTCCCTGAAACCCGTTATACCTTACAAATCTATCTTGAAGATTGCACCGGCTGTAATTTGTGTGTCAGCGTTTGTCCGGCAATAAGCTTGAAGGAAAGCGGGGTGAGGGCAATCAACATGAAAGCGAAAGCACCGTTGATGGTGCAGGAAAAAGAAAATATCCGTTTCTTTGAAACATTACCGGTCAATGATCGGGCACGTATGGATTTTTCGTCGATTCGCGGCGCTCAATTTCTTGAGCCGCTGTTTGAATTTTCAGGTGCTTGTACCGGTTGCGGCGAGACGCCTTATGTCAAACTGGTTTCGCAATTATTTGGTGACCGCCTGATTGTCGCCAATGCCACCGGCTGCTCTTCAATTTACGGCGGCAACCTGCCGACCACGCCGTGGACTAAAAACCATGAAGGGCGCGGCCCGGCCTGGTCCAATTCGCTGTTTGAAGATAATGCCGAATTCGGTTTTGGCTTCCGTCTGACCGCCGACAAGCATCGTGCCTTGGCCATGCAATTGACGCGTGAATTCCAACGAGATTTAGGCAGTGATTTTGTTAATGAGCTGCTCAATGCACCGCAAAAAACCGAGTCACAAATTCGCCGTCAACGCGAACGGGTAGCTGAGTTAAAGGCGGTATTGCTGCACAGAAATAGCGAGCTTGCCCAAGATTTATTATCGGTGGTTGATCATCTTGTGCGGCGTAGTATCTGGATTATCGGCGGTGACGGCTGGGCTTATGACATCGGTTCAGGCGGGCTGGATCATATTCTCGCCAGCGGACGGGATGTCAATGTGCTGGTACTGGATACTGAGGTTTATTCCAATACCGGTGGGCAAATGTCTAAATCAACGCCATTGGGTGCGGTTGCTAAATTTGCCGCCGGCGGCAAATCGGTGGGGAAAAAAGATATTGCCTTGCAAGCCATTTCTTACGGCAATGTTTATGTGGCGCGTATCGCAATGGGTGCCAATCCCCAGCAAACGCTGTTGGCAATGCGGGAGGCCGAAGCTTATCCTGGGCCTTCGTTAATTTTGGCTTACAGTCATTGCATCGCGCATGGCATCAATATGCAAAACGGCTTAAAACAACAGGACTTGGCCGCCGCAAGTGGGTATTGGCCGTTAATCCGCTATAACCCTGTTTTGCGCCAATCTGACAAAAATCCTTTTGTGTTGGATTCACCTAGACCGCGTATCAGTTTTAAAGATTACGCCTACAATGAATTGCGTTACAAAATGCTGCAAAGGACTAACCCGGACGAAGCGGAGCGCATGCTGAATCTGGCGCAGCAAATAGTCAACCAAAAATGGGAAATTTATGAACAGATGGCGACTAGCTCTGGTAGACAGTTCCATCCTGATGCCAATCTAACCGATTAGAGGAGTTACAACATGGACTTATCAACTGATTACATGGGTTTAAAACTTAAACACCCCATTATTGCTTCTTCATCGCCTTTGTCGGATACCTTGGAAGGTATCAAAACATTAGAAGATTGTGGCGCATCAGCTATCGTGATGTATTCGCTATTTGAGGAACAGATCCGCCGAGAAAATGACGCTTTTGATTTTTTTCTGGAGTCCGGCACGGAAAGCTTTGCTGAATCGATCAATTATTTTCCCCATATTGAAACGGCGCATAAAGGCCCCGAACAGTATCTCAATTTGATCAGGAAGGCAGTTGATGCGACTGATATTCCTATTATCGGTAGTCTTAATGGCGTTACCAACGCGGGTTGGATTGATTACGCCAAACAGATTCAAGAAGCGGGTGCCAGTGCGATTGAGTTGAATATTTACTTTATCCCGACGGATATCGACATGCAGACTTCAGACGTGGAGCAATGCTATTTCGATATTTTAAAAGCGGTAAAAGACGCCGTCGCCATTCCGGTGGCGATTAAGCTCAGTCCTTTTTTTAGTGCTACTGGCAATATGGCGAAGCGCTTGGATGAAGCTGGTGCCGATGCACTGGTGTTATTCAATCGTTTTTATCAGCCGGATATTAATCTGGATAATTTAAGCATCGATCCACGAGCTGATTTGAGTACTGCGGCTGAAATTCGCGTGCCTTTGCTTTGGATTGCCGTTTTGTATGGGCGTATCAAAGCTTCTTTAGCCGCTAGTCGGGGGATTCATTCGTCAACAGAAGTTATAAAGTACCTGCTCGCAGGCGCTGATGTCGTAACCGTGGCATCCGCATTGATGAAGAATGGACCGCAATACTTAAACGTGCTGGTGAAAGAGACGGACCGTTGGCTGACGGCGCGAGATTATCATTCCTTAGCTGAAGTCAGGGGTGTCATGAGCAGGCAAAATGTAAAAGATCCGGGCGCTTTCGAGCGGGTAAATTACATTAAAGTTCTGGAGAGCTTTGAGAATCCTTTTACGTCGGGTCGGGCTAATTCTCGAATTTAAATGAATCGTAGAGACGTAGCATGCTACGTCTCTACGTCAATACGGTTGACTTAAGCCGTTGGCTGAGCGAAGCCGAAGCCGACAACGATGTGCTTCTGGCTTCGGCTTTGCAGCCAACGGTTGTTTTGGACTCCTCATCGTTAAGTCAACAGTATTGCGTCTCTACGCCTACCTTTAACTTGCAATGACAAACCTCACTGCATCCAGCCTTAATTGCGCCGCTTCAATATTTTCATGAGACAGCATCGTAAAGTCTTTTA
>CANNKH010000053.1 GCA_947504985.1 Methylococcaceae bacterium
AAGGCCCAACCTTGTCCTCTGCCGCGCATCCCGATGTGTATACCCTTTCTGATGCGTTTTCTTCGCCGCGATTGGTCAACCGTAAAACCATAAACGGTGCATTCAGCGGTAAAGGCGTTGCCCAAGGACTCTTGGATGAAGGTTATTTTAATACTAGCGTCACGCCGACCGATGCGGATCTTGGTGTCGGTGGTCTTGATCCCTTTGGCAATCCGCTGTCTTTCAGTACGCAATACTTCCAGTTGCTCATGGATGGCAAACCGATGATTGACCCGGTAGCGGTCAATTCCTGTGATTTGGATAACGCTTTTGCACAAGATTATTTAAAAAGCGAACTCATCAGCGATCCTTATATCACCGGCAGTTGCGATGATCGCGCTATCTACGCAAAAATACCCAAAGTGCCGGTACTTATGGCCGAACTGGAGCGAAAAAACGATGGTCGGGCGATGGTCGCCGTCAATGGTGCCTTTAAAGTACCAACACTGCGCAATATTGAATTAACCGGCCCCTACATGCACAACGGTAGTCTGCTGACACTGGAACAAGTGGTCGATTTCTATTTCCGTGGCGGTAACTTTAAGAATGACCATCACTTTGCCACCTTGGTGTTTCCGCAAAGTATCAGCAAAACAGAAAAAGCCGATTTGGTCGCATTTTTAAAATCACTGACCGATGAACGAGTACGTTGGGAACGCGCACCGTTCGACCATCCCCAATTGCGGATACCGCATGGACATAAAGACAATGCCGATCCGCAACATCCTGATTGGGCAGAAGATTTATTTTTGACGGTGCCTGCAATCGGAAAAAAGGGTCGGGATGCAACTTTAGGCCCCATTAAAGCAATCCAGACTTATCTGCAACCTTGATAAACGTGTAGGTGGGGTTAGGCGCTAGCCGTAACCCGACACACACGACAAAAAATGTCGGGTTACGGCTAGCGCCTAACCCGACCGACCTATCAACTTTCCTGCTTCAAAACCAACTTACCTAACGCCGGCAAAATAATAAACGTGCTGGTCATAATCCAGAAAATACCCATCGTAATCACCAAGCCCATACTGGCAATGCCTTGATGCGGCGAGAAGGCCAAGCCCGCAAAACTCGAACTGGTCGTCAAGGCGCCGTAGAACATCGCCCTGGCGGTGCTTGATTGATATATATTTTGTTTTTCAGACAATGAATGCCGCAGTTTTTCTACCATATGAATGCCGTTATCGACGCCAAACCCAAGCAACAACGGCAACGCAATGATATTGGCAAAATTAATGGGGGTATGGGTCAGCACCGCGCTTGCCATGGTAAATAATCCGGCCAGAACCAGCGGTGTCATAATCAGCAGGGTGTCCGTGATACTCCGACGAATACCAAACAACACCAAAGCAATCGTAATTAGCGCAATAGTTATCGCTTGTTCAAAAGCGCCAACCACCGCTTTCATTGATTCCCAATACATAATTGGCAGATCAGTAGTTTCCGGCGCAACCGATTGCACATCGTTAATAAAAGCTTCCAGATTAACCAAATCATTAACATCTTTTTTAGGAAATATCTGAACTCGATAATAGCCATCTTTACTTAACCACCGTTCCCGAATATCTGGCGGCAAATCGCTCAACGTAATCGGCACGGCATTAAGTCCGCCTAATAAATCATTCATCACTCCGGGTAACGTACCCAATAAAGCCGATTCTACTTGTTCAAGGAATAGACGACGGCTAGTCTGCTGGCGGGTATCAAATTCGGTCAACATCCCTTGCAATTCAAACTTAAAATTTTTCAAGATCGTTACTTCTGCCGCATTGGTTTTTTTCGGCACAATATCATCAATGGTTTTTATTAGATGATGAATACTTTCGACAGGATTATCATCGACCCGCAATGCCGGAAAGCTTTTTAAATTCAGCCCTAACGTCAAAGCCATTTCTTCTATTACCGCTAACTTAGCGTCCTGATCGGTAGGCACAAAATCAAAAAGGCTGACTGTTTTATCAACCGTTGCCAATGACACGAGCTTTTGCTGTAACAGCTTCACCTTGCTTTCATCCTTAGCCAAAATGGTTAAGGTCATCGGTGTGCTGTCTTTATCTTTAACTAAATGCTTAAAAGCAATCACCGAATCGGTATTGGGATCACGCAGATTTATCGGATTAAAATCCGTCTGTACCTGAGTCACCAAGGCGGTTGCGATAATTGCCAGAATGCCGACAGCGACGGTAATCGGCTTGGCAAAATGCAACGTAAACGCCGCCAATTTTTCAGGAAGATGGAAAAAACCACTATCGCTCGGTTCCGGCAAATGCGAAAGCGATACCGGAATAAGCTTTAGCAGCACCGGCAATACGGTTAGGGTAACAAAAAGACAGATAAACAAGCTGGTGCCCGCCAACAACCCAAGTTCAGAAACGCCTTCGTAATCGGTAGGTATAAACGCATACAGTCCAATAGCCGTGGTGCCGGCACACAGCAGTAAAGAGGGACTGGTTGAAATTAACGTGCCTCTTATGGCTTTGTCACGCCCGATGTGATGTCCCAAATTATCGCGATAACGCAGGCAAAAATGAATCGCGTATTCCACGCCCAAACCGATATTGGATACGGCAAAAGCCACTGAAATCAAATTCAGCTCTTTCACTGCCAGCGCCGCAAACGCACCACATAAAATCATGCCCAATGCCAAGGTAATCAATGTGGCAAGCGTTAAAAACACAGAACGATAGGCGAGCAATAAGATTCCCAACACCAGAACAACCGAAAACAAACTGGCAGTAAAGGTACCGGTACTCATGCCGGATAATTCATCATCCTCAAGCCCGACCTCGCCCGTTACCCACACCTTGAGCGCCGGTAAACCCGGCTCCTGAACGTCAGCAACAACTTTACGCACCGCATCAATCGCTTTTTCGGCGGGGCGAATCTGGCTATAGTCCAATTTGGGTCTGACAACAATAAAGTAGGTTTTGGACGTCGTTTTTTTGCTGGCAATCAACGCTTCCCAAGACAGCATCGTATTGCCGTTATTAATGGAGGTATGCAATGCTGATGACACTTTGTTTATCAATGACGGCAAGTCAATCGGCAAATCAGTGTTTCCATTTGAAGATGACAAGGCATCATCGAGAATAGAAAAAAAGCCGCTCAAATGGGTTTCCTGTGCAATCCTGCCGATAAAGGGTTGCGCTTCTGACATCGTTACTGACAAGTTTTGCAAGTCGTCAATATCAAGATAAAGCAAGCCGTTCTGACGAAAAAAAGCGTTATCGTTGGGCGTATAAACAGAATCAAAATTATCGTGATCCGTACTCAATAAACGGCTAATCCTTGTCGTTGCAGCCTTGGTCAATTCAGGCGTATCGGACTCCAGTACCAGTAAGATGGTACGCATATCCTGAGGGAACGCATTTTCAAAATGACGCCGGTTTTGCTGAAACGGTGCCTCTGGCGCCACCAGCTCAGTGGTATCGGTATTGATACTTAGATTGTTGGCCGTATATTGCCAGGCGCCAAAAATAATCAGACAGGTAATTAACAGCAAGATAACAGGATTATCGAGGCTCCAATTCCCCCAACGAACTAGCAAATTATGAGTACGGTTTTTTAATGACATAACAATAGATTAAGGAGTAAGAAGGTGATTGCAGGGCAGTTTCTGGTGGTGGTTTGACATGCCGGGCTTGCCGAAAACACCTGTTGTCGTCTAAACCAACAGGTGTTTTCGGCCAGCAATTACAACACCAGCCCATCAACTCTTTGAAAACCTCGGGGTAAACTATTTCCGCGTTTAGCGCGACTGCCAGAATACTGAGCGATATCCGCGACTTTAAGCGTTAAAAATTGTTTTCCTGACAACACTTTTAACGGCGTATGTTCTGGCATAACGACAACAGCAACCAGACCATCTTTGCCCGCTGACAGCTCCGCCGTGGTCATCTGAATCAGTTTATTACCTCTGCCACGAGACAATGCCGGTAATTCCTGCACGGGAAAAATCAATAAACGGCCTTGCAAGGTGGCTACCGCTAATAAATCAGAGTCATTCTGTATCGGTGCAGGTTTTAATAAGTTAGCGTTATCTGCCAAGCTAATCACCAATTTCCCCGCCTTGTTTTTGGTCAACAACTCCTTCAACTGCACTCTGAAACCATAACCTTGATGGGTCGCCAGGACAAACCAATCATCGGGATTTCCTGAGACAAGATGGGTAAATACTGCCCCAGCGGGTGGATTAAGTCGGGCGGTCAACGGCTCACCCTGCGTTCTTGCAGACGGTAAATCATGTGCAGAAGTGCTATAAACCCGCCCCGTTGAGTCGAATAAATAGATCGGCTGCGTTGAACGACATTTTATAGCATCAATAAAGCTATCACCGGAACGGTAGTTCAAACTGGCGACATCAATATCATGACCCTTTGCCGCTCTAATCCAGCCTTTTTCTGACAAAATAACCGTAAGCGGCTCATTGCTGATTAATGACGTTGCCGCCAAGACTTGCGAAGCTTCCCTAGCAACGATAGGTGAACGGCGATCATCGCCATATTTTTGTGCATCTTCAGCAATTTCTGCCCTAATCAAACTATTGAGCAATGCCTTTGAAGCCAGGATTTTCTCTAATGACGCTCGTTCAATTTCCAGTGCCTCCTGCTCGCCGCGAATTTTCATTTCCTCCAACTTAGCAAGATGTCTTAATTTTAATTCGAGTATCGCTTCTGCCTGCAAATCACTGATACCAAACCGTTCCATCAGCACAGGTTTAGGGTGATCTTCATTACGGATAATCGCAATCACTTCATCAATATTAAGAAAAGCGATCAACAAGCCCTCTAAAATATGTAAACGCGCCAGCACCTTATCGAGCCGATGCTGTAAACGCCGCCGCACCGTCTCAGTACGAAAACGTAGCCATTCTGTAAGAATTTCGCGCAAGCCCTTCACCTGCGGGCGACCCTCCATGCCAATCATGTTCATATTGACGCGATAGCTTTTCTCCAGATCGGTCGTTGCAAATAAATGCGACATAACCGCTTCCACATCGAGGCGTTTGGATTTTGGGATGATTAACAAGCGGGTAGGATTTTCATGATCGGATTCATCGCGCAAATCTTCAATCATCGGCAACTTTTTTGCCAGCATTTGTGCGGCGATCTGCTCCATTAGCTTTGCGCCGGACACCTGATGCGGTAATGCCGTGATGACAATAACGCCTTCTTCCATTTCATATTGGGCACGCATTTTTATCGAGCCACCGCCATTGATATAGATTTTTTGTATCTCCTCGGCAGGCGTAATAATTTCTGCATCGGTCGGATAATCCGGACCTTTAATATGCGTGAGCAAACTATCCAACTGACTAGCTGGCTCGTCTAACAATTGAATGCAAGCCGCCGCAACTTCCCTTAGATTATGCGGCGGAATATCCGTCGCCATACCAACCGCAATCCCCATGGTGCCGTTCAGTAAGATATTGGGTAATCTGGCCGGCAACAATTCCGGCTCTTTCAAGGTGCCATCGAAATTATCCGACCATTCCACCGTGCCCTGCCCCAGTTCGCTCAACAGCGTTTGCGCATAAGCTGTCAAGCGTGATTCGGTATAACGCATCGCCGCAAAAGATTTAGGGTCATCCGGCGAACCCCAGTTACCCTGCCCGTCAATTAACGGATAACGGTAAGAAAACGGCTGCGCCATCAGCACCATCGCTTCATAACAGGCAGAATCGCCGTGCGGGTGGTATTTGCCCAACACATCACCCACCGTTCTGGCCGATTTTTTATATTTCGCCAAGGCGCTCAAGCCCAGCTCGGACATGGCATAAACAATCCGTCGCTGCACCGGCTTTAAACCATCGCCAATATGCGGCAACGCACGATCGAGAATGACATACATGGAATAATCCAGATACGCTTTCTCAGCAAAATCCTTTAACGGCAGTTGTTCAAAATTGTCTGTTAACCCCACTTAAAATTCATCCTCTATGTCAGACTGCAATGCGCGAATCTTTTCTAAACCTTCTTGGCGCATTTTTTTGCGTAATTGTGCTGCGGCAAAACGTGCTTTTTCAGCTTCGGTTTCCAATTGCAAACGGGGTACTTCAACAGACTTACCGTTTTCATCAATCGCCACCATCGTAAAATAACAGGACGTAGTGTATCTTTTTTCATAAGTGCGCAAATGTTCGGCAAACACTTTCACACCAATTTCCATCGAAGAGCGCCCCACATGATTAACCCTCGCCTGAAAGGTCACCAGCTCACCGACATTGACCTGCTGCTTAAAGAAAACCTGATCCAAAGCCGCCGTTACGACGTAATTCTTACAATATTTTGCCGCACACGCATAAGCTACTTGATCCAGTAATTTCAATAATGAACCCCCATGAACATTGCCGGAAAAGTTGGCCATATCCGGAGTCATCAACACGGTCATGGTGAGTGATTTCTCTTGTTTTATCATTTTGTGTCTACCAAAATCCTGGGTTATCGTGCTGTTTATACAAACTAATCTGGCTATCCAGTTAAGGCGGGGCAGGTTATACCTAGTAACTATTCAGACCCCTGCCAAAAATTACGCTGTAAACATGGACATCCCCCTTTGAAAAAGGGGGGCTGAGGGGGGGGGATTTATCTAAAAAATCTCCCCTAACCCCTTTTATGCCCTTTGGGTACTTTTCCAAAGAGGGGGACTGAATGCTTACTATACCTAAGTGTCTTTCATAGTGAATTTGCGAACTACCCACTTAAAACAAGGCAAGCCGCGTTTACCTTATTTCAGCAGGTACTGAACTTGTCGAAGGGTAGATAGTAGGCGTGAATTACAGCGGTTTCAATGTTGGTTAGGAGCGAGTACGACACACGCGGCAACATGATGACTGGCAGTCATGGCATCCACCAAAGGTACAACTCACAAGACGATGTTGTTTTGCACCCATTCCCAAGCATCACCAAGGCTTGTATTGATATTTCTCAATAAGTGACTTTACTTTGTGTCGGTCAATCGCTTCCTTTTTTGCAAACACACCCAACGTATCAGCTTTAGCTTTGGTTTCTAAAAAAGGCAACACAATGTGATAATCGGGTCTGTTCCAAAAATCATGGATAATTATTTTGCAGTTGTCAGGGGTGTTCAATATGCAATTAAGCGTACAAGCCACTCTGAACCGACCATCAATTAACACGAGGTCATGATCACTTTTTCTTGAGAAAATGCTTAATGAATAGTTTGGCCATTGATGTCTTTTAAAAAAACCGGTGGGATAGCCCCAGAGCGACGTTTTACCAATATCAATGACATGAAATAATAATTTTCCGGCAGATAACGCATCAGAAATGACAGGATGGTGTTTTAAATTTTCATTGATATAGTTCTCTGAAGATTCAACTGAATCAATCTGCTTGATGCCAGGAACACTAGCCGCATAAAGGGTACTTGCTCCGGCACCAAACTCCAGAAACCGGGTTGATTGGTTGATATGGGTATGCAGAATATCCAGTTCATCAGTTGTCATCGTCATGTTTTATCCCCTTTAGTCTCTCTTCAGGTCATACGCCATAGCGTCTTTACGCTATGGCTTGTTTTTATAGTTATTATTTTATTTTTAAAAAATAGATCTCAGTCACTATGTCATTTATCTATTATTCTTCCTAAAAACTCACCGTCGTATCTGGCTTAAAATTACCCAAAAAATATTAACTCACCCGCAACATATTATCCAAAGCCTTTTTTGCCAGCCTAGCGTCTTCAGCCACGACGGTAATCTGATTAATGACATATCCAGCGGCAAGATTCTCCAAAATCCAGGCCAGATGTTGTGGATCGGTTCTGAACATCGTTGAACACATACACAAAGTAGGCGACATAAAATGTACGCTTTTACCTTGCGCTTGGCATTCTTCATGCAGCCGATTGACCAGATTCAATTCAGTCGCCACCAGCCAGCGAGTATTCGGTGCGGCGGCGCGTACCGTTTTTAATATATATTCGGTAGAACCGACATAATCGGCTTTTTGACAAACCTCAAAACAAGCTTCAGGGTGCGCAATTACTTTAGTTTCAGGGTAACGTTCAAGAAAGTTATCAATCTGTTCAGGCTTAAATACCTGATGCACAGAGCAATAGCCATTCCAGAGAATAATTTTGGCTTTTTGAATTTGCTCTGGCGTCAGTCCGCCCAAGGGCTTATTAAAATCCCAGGTCACCATTTCAGCCAACGGAATCCCCATCCGATAACCGGTATTGCGTCCTAAATGCTGATCGGGAAAAAACAAAACTTTAGCGCGTTGGGCAAAGCTCCATTCCAGTATTTTCTGAGCATTTGATGAGGTGCAGACAATTCCCTCATGGCTACCGCAGAAGGCTTTGAGGTCAGCAGCAGAGTTAATATAAGTCACTGGCGTGACTTCGTTTTCCACATCAATAACTTGAGATAATTCATCCCAGCATTGACGAACTTTAAGTAAATTTGCCATATCAGCCATTGAACAGCCCGCCGCCAAATCGGGCAATATAGCGATTTGCTCAGGTCGCGACAAAATATCAGCCACTTCTGCCATAAAATGCACACCGCAAAACACAATATATTCCGCATCAGATTGTGCAGCATCTCTGGACAATTTCAACGAATCACCGGAATAATCGGCATGTTTAAAAACTTCATCACGTTGATAATGGTGCCCAAGTACCACGCAGCGACTGCCAAGCTTGGCTTTTGCGGCAACAATGCGAGCATCGCATTCCTCATCATCGAGTAAGGCGTAATCTTGGATAGGTAGGGACATAATAAATCTCGAAAGTAAAAGGATTCAGCATAACGTTTTATATTTTGTCCGAGCATTTTAAAAGTTTCGGGCATTAATTCCTAATTTGTATACCGAGTTAAGACTATTCTTCACTATTTTCACCTGACATTTAGCATTACTGAAAAAAAGCCGCGTTCAAATTCAGAAAACAGCAGCTCATCTATCAATTGCACCTATAATTCAATCTGAATTTATAACTTACCACTTGGGCGTTCATCATGTTTAAACTTAATACTCAACAAACTTACCCTCTTCTCATCTTCGTTCTATTTACTGTCTCGCTTAGCTTACAAGCGGCGTCTGAACCGCGCATTGTAGGGGGAATCCTTGCGCCTGACGGTGCCTATCCTTTTCTCACCGCCATTGAAGATAGCCGAGATGATTTTCAATTTTGTGGTGGTTCCCTAATTACGCCCACTAAAGTGATCACCGGCGCACACTGCATTGATAACACGCCGATGCAAATTCGGATAGGCACCAACAATAAAAGACAGCATCCTGGGCAAGTCATTAGAATCAGCAAGAAAGTAATTCATCCAAAATATGATGACTTCACCATCGATTATGACATTGCTGTTTTGACTTTAGCCAAACCTGTCAAATTAAGTGACACCGCAAATATTATAAATTTACCCGAAGCGTGCGCTTCATTAACCTGCACGACCGGTTTAGCTAAACCTAAAACTGTTTTGCGGATAGCAGGTTGGGGGGCAACGGCACCTAATGGCGGTAATTCCAGTATTAGCTTGCGTGAAGTTGATGTTCCCGTTGTCACTAACGCGGTTTGCAATGATGCTGTTGGCGATATTACTTCGCGTATGATGTGCGCCGGTTATGTAAAAGGGGGCAAGGATTCTTGTCAGGGTGACAGCGGCGGACCTTTATTTGCCTATGTACCGAGCTCAAACACGGGTATACAAGCCGGCATTGTGTCGTGGGGTATAGGCAAATGTGGCAAAGCGGGACTGTATGGCGTTTACACACGTATCAGCCACCCTGAAATTAGAAACTTTATTCGACAAGAAGCGGGGATTTAAGCCTTACTATTTTTTTAGGAGCGGGCATAACCTACTTCATGGTGTGTCGTAATCTCTGTGGATGCCCATAACTGCCAGTCCTCAAAGAACGGGCAGTTATCTGTTACCGAAAGTGTTGTACTCATGCCTTATAAAGCAGCATTCAAGCAGCAAGACGACTAACTCCCGCTAAAGACAGTAAAACACATTCCAACAAGACATCATTAACGCATGGCTAATTTTAAAACGCATTTATCGCTATCCGCTACGGCCGGTATAGCCGCAACGGGCATTGCCATCACGCTGCAATTGATTACTTATACGCACGCACCTTGGTTTATTTTTCTGGTTGTTGTTGGCGGCATGTTGCCTGATATTGATGCCAACAACTCCAAACCGGTTCAACTGTTATTTAGTCTGTTGGCAATTTTGAGCATGTTTGTCGTACTGCATGTTCTTAATCAACAGTATGCCTCACACTTGTTATTAATGATGGCAGCGGGTAGTTATGTGTTAGTTCGATACGGTGTTTCGGCTTTATTTAACCGATTTACAGAACATCGCGGTGTTTTTCATTCCTTATTGGCGGCGCTGTTTTTTGCCTTTCAGGTCACTTGTATCAGCTTTTATTTTCTACATTGGAATGTGGTGGACGCTTGGCTAAACGGTGTCTTTATCGCTATCGGCTTTATCGTCCATTTGTTACTGGACGAAATTTATAGCGTTGACTTGTCGAATTCGAGAATGAAAAAATCGTTTGGTACCGCCATGAAATTATGGAATTACCACAATTTCATGGCGTCGGCATTGATGTTGACTTGCACGATGGGACTTTATTGGCTAACACCGTCGCCGCTACCCTTGATTAAAATGAGTAAAGCCGCGCTTTTGAGCAACCATGCCATCGTTCGACGTTATCTTAATCCTGTCTGATGACGCTTAGAACTTGACCAAAAATAGCGTGCAGCTTTGGTAATCGCCAAACAACTTACATTTTTGCCAATAGCTGTGCAACCGTAGCGCCCATTGCCGCCGGTGTTGGGCAAATAGTCACTCCCAACTCTTTTAATATCGCCACTTTTGCAGCAGCACTTTCACTGGCAGATGAAATAATCGCACCAGCATGACCCATGCGTCGGCCTTCTGGCGCAGTTAAACCAGCGATATAGGCAACCACAGGCTTAGTCATGTGTTCGTTGGCAAAATGCCCCGCTTCGACTTCTTGCGGCCCACCGATTTCACCAATCATTAACACCACTTTAGTCTCTGGATCTTGTTCAAAATAGGCCAGAATATCACGATGTGAACTGCCGTTAATCGGATCGCCACCAATACCCACAGAAGTGGAAACACCGATGCCTAAGCGTTTCATCTGATCGGCGGCTTCGTAGCCCAAAGTACCGGAGCGTCCGACAATACCGACATTACCTTGTAAATAAATATGACCCGGCATAATGCCCAACATCGCACGTCCTGGGCTAATTGTTCCGGCGCAATTAGGACCGGTCAGTATCATCCGGTCTGCTTTTGGAAAACGGCGCAGAAAGTTTTTAACCCGCATCATGTCTTGGGTGGGAATGCCGTCGGTAATCGCCACGCAATATTTAATGCCAGCATCGGCGGCTTCCATGATGGAATCGGCGGCAAAAGCGGGTGGTACAAAAATAATGCTGGCTTCGGCGCCTGCTTGCTGCACGGCCTCTTTCACCATGTCAAAAACAGGCAAACCTAAATGTGTTTGGCCGCCTTTGCCTGGCGTGACGCCGCCAACGACTTGAGAGCCGTAATTAATCATGTCCTGTGCATGGAAGGTGCCAATTTTTCCGGTAAAACCCTGGACGATGATACGGGTGCTTTCGTTAATTAGAATAGCCATAAAATTCCTTAAGCCTTTCGCTTGCAATAACTTCATTACGCGCCTGCACGGCTTTTTCAGCCGCTTCCGCTAAGGTTTCGGCGGTAATGATAGGCAGTCCGCTTTCCGCGATAATCCGCTGACCTTCCTCAACATTAGTGCCTGAAAGCCGTACAATTAAAGGCACTTTCATGTCAATTTTTCTGACCGCCTGCACCACGCCTTCAGCAATCCAGTCACAACGATTGATACCTGCAAAGATATTGACCAACATCGCTTTAACATTTTGGTCGGCCAAGACCAAGCGAAACGCTTTTTCAGTGCGCTCTGCTGATGCACCACCGCCCACATCGAGGAAATTAGCAGGCTCGCCACCCGCCAGCTTAATCATGTCCATCGTTGCCATCGCCAGACCGGCACCATTAATCATGCAACCGATATCACCGTCCAAGCCAACATAGCTTAAACCCCGATCGGCTGCCGCAGTTTCGCGTGGCTCTTCCTGAGTTTTATCACGTAATTCAGAGATTTTTGTCTGCCGGAACAACGCATTTTCATCGAAGCCCATTTTGGCATCCAAGGCGAGCAATTTGCCACTGCGCGTCATTACCAACGGATTGATTTCCAACATATTGGCATCAAGATCACGCAGTGCACGATAACAACCTTTGATGGTTTTGACGGCATGACTCATTATTTCAGCATCAATTCCGAGCGCAAAAGCCATTTCGCGTGCCTGAAAATCCTGCAAACCTACCCCAGGATCAATATAGATTTTAGTGATGGCTTCCGAGTTGGTCACCGCCAATTCTTCAATATCCATACCGCCTTGCGCAGAACCGACCATAACGATGCGTTCAGCGCAACGATCAACCAGAAAACAAAAATACATTTCCTTGATAATGTCGGTGCCGGCTTCAATATATAGTCTGCCGCAAACTTTTCCGGCCGGCCCAGTTTGATGAGTAATCAAGCGTTTACCCAATAACGCTTCCGCAGCCGCTTCAACTTCATCGTGAGTTTTACACAGAATGATACCGCCCGCCTTACCACGAGCGCCTGAGTGAATTTGTGCTTTTACCGCCCAAATCCTGCCGCCTATCTCACGTGCGCGTTGTACAGCATCTTCTGGGCTATAGGCCAAACCGCCAGCGGCGATTTTTACCCCATAACCGCTTAAAATTTCTTTTGCTTGATACTCATGAATATCCACAGCATCTCCATTGTTTATTGTTAATTGTGGTACACAACTTTATTTTTGATCGTGTTATCCGGCTTTCTTTGCAATCGCGTCAGCGGCTCTGACCACATTATTCGCCATTTTTTCTGACGCGGCATCAATCAAGCGCCCATCCAATGCCGACGCGCCTTTACCTTGCGCTGCCGCTTACTGTAAAGCAATCAGACTACGTTTGGCTTTTTCAATTTCGGCAGCAGGTGGAGTAAAAACCTCAT
>CANNKH010000054.1 GCA_947504985.1 Methylococcaceae bacterium
CCTGGGCGAAAACTTCGAGAACCTGATCTTGAGCGGCACAGCCAACAATGTACTCATCGGCAACAGTGGCAACAACGTCTTGACGAGTGGCAAGGGCAATGACACGCTCGATGGCGGGGCCGGCGCTGACACTCTATACGGCGGCATCGGCGACGACACCTACTATGTCGACAACGGCGGCGACAAGGTGTACGAAAATGCCAATGAGGGCATTGACACTGTCTACAGCTCCGTCAGCTACACCCCAGGCGAAAACTTCGATAACCTGACCTTGACCGGCAGCGCCAACATCGATGGATACGGCAACCCCTTGGACAATGTACTCATCGGCAACAGTGGCAACAACGTCTTGACGAGTGGCAAGGGCAATGACACGCTCAACGGCGGCGCCAGCGCTGACACCCTATACGGCGGCATCGGCGACGACACCTACGATGTCGACAACGTCGGCGACAAGGTGTACGAAAATGCCAATGAGGGCTTTGACACGGTCAATAGCACCGTCAGCTACACCCTGGGCGCCAACGTCGAGAATCTGACCTTGATGGGCTCCGGCGCAATGGACGGCAATGGCAATGCGCTGGACAACGTACTGGTCGGCAATGCTGGCGACAACGTCTTGAATGGTGGTGAGGGCAACGACACCATCGAAGGCGGTGCCGGCACGGACACCGCCGTCTACAGCGGCAGCGCGAGCCAGTACTCCATCCTCATGTCGGCAACGGGCTACACCGTCAGCGGCGGCATTGACGGCACCGACACGCTGAGCGGCATTGAAGCGCTCGCCTTTGGCGACGGCAGTGTCCTCCAATTATCCAGCACTTTCGTGCCCAGCTTCAGCTTCACAATCATTGAATTTAATGGCCTGCAGCCTGCCCAGGATCCCATCTTCATCGGGGAAATGGTGGCGACCAGTGCGGTCTCGCTGATTGGGCAAGCGCCGCTCATGGCTGCGGATCTGATGCTGGTGTGAGTTTGCCGAGAAACTTGCATTAGCCATGCTCCATGCTAGGCACGCCTGGCATGGAGGCTGACGCCGAGCTGCCGTTGCGCGACAGCAGTTTGACCAACCTGTACCTTGGCAGTGTCAGCTTTGTGCGGACGATGGGGTTTTGGGTGAACAGGTAGAACTGTAGGGTGGATTCGCCGATAGGCAATCCACCTTTCAGAACTACAGGTCTTTAAAAATAGGAAGTTTTTGCCAGCCATGTAGGCCGGAATAAGACCACCCAAGCGAAGCGCGTGGTGGCGTTTCCGGCAATTTGCCGGAAACGCTTATTCTTGCTTGCGCTCGAAAAGCCTTATTCCGGCCTACTCGGCTAAGTATTTTATACAGCCAGTACGGGCGGTTCGATCTTTTTAACAACCAAGGGTAGCCAGCGCTTTTCTGCCCACCGTTTTATCGGTAAAGGGTGGGCAAACGATAAAGCTATTTGCCCGCCCATAGCCGGATATACCTGAAAAATTTAAATCTAAAATAACATATCTTCCAAGAGGCACATGAAAAATGAGCAATAAAGATCGTCGAAAATTCCTTTTTACCGGGGTCGCAGTTTCCTTGACCCCTTTCATTGCCCAAGCTGATCAAGGCCCAATTGTTCAGGCCAACGCTTCAAATTGGAAGTGGCTGGAAGGGACTACCTGGTATGTTCCCACTCCCAACCTGCTCGCCTTCAACTACAATGCTGAATCTAATAGTATTGTGCCTATTTCGGATCAAACGGTTTATCAGATCACCAAGTTTCACCTTAATTATTTTTGGGGCAGAACAGTAACCCAGATCAATAAAAATGATCGTGTTTTCAGTTCATTGATCGGGTCGGTAACGCCTGAGGGTATTGTTCTTCTTTCTTTCAAGCAATATGATCCTGCAACCTCCACCCCAATCCAAGGATTTGGCCGCATGACGAAAAAAGGGACGCAGTGGACTATGGAAAATCAGATGTTCAACAGTATTCCGTCAACAGACCCCACGAGCACTGTGGGTCATTGGGCTTATATGCTACAGACCAAGCCAGGCAGTTCTAGCTGGAATTCGCTACCCGGAGTCAATGTGTCCGTAGAGACGTTTTTTGATAGTTGCCCGGAAGCACCTTCACTTATAAATTTATAGTCAAGTAGGGCACCTGCTGTTCATGCCTGACATTAATTCGCGCAAAATATTGGACAACGAAAAGATGTTTCTCTGCTTATTTTTGTAAGTCATGACGCATCGCGTCGATGATTTCGTCTTTCGAGTCTCTGTAGCGCTCATACTGCTGCGGAGATAAAGTGCCTCGCAGAATTTCGTCTTTTTGTAACAAAATTGCTTTGATATCCTGAACTTTAACCAAGAGCATACTGGAACCTTTTAGGATAGGTTCTACTTTTTCCGCATAGACAAGGTTAATGCCGTTAATTTTGTGGGTTGCTTCTGGCGTAAGCCCCAGTTTCTCCTGCATAAAGCGGGTTTGCACGGTCGCACGTTGTAGGGGAGTGGTTTCAAGCAGAAATTCAAGATCATTGGCCATAACACTCGATGTCGGCAACAACAAAGCCAGTGCAAGCAAGGATTTTAAAGGGCGCATATTGTCTCCAAATGTTTATTTTAACATACACTGAATACAGAGAAGCCGCAAACCGGAGTCGGGAGTAAATCGACAAGCTATTTTTGCCAGTCATCAATATGCTTAGAAATCTTGGGCAACGAAAAAATGCAGCCAATCCTATTAAGCTACGGCCGTACGGCGGGTTAATTGTAGGGTGGATTCGCGATAGCAATCCACCACATCGGTGTACCGTTGGCGGTTTGCTATCGCGAAACCGCCTTACGGACTTAATTCCCATCATGTGGGCGACCGGCACTGGCGCAGATGTCACGCAACGCGTCGCTGCCCCCGCGCTGGGCGGCATGTTGACGGTGTTGATATTAAGCTTATTGGTGTTTCCCGTAATTTATAGCTTGGTGTTGCAGTTTCAGGAAAAGTGTAAGTAGCCAGCGAACGGCTTACACGCTATCTTGCAAAACGATTTCTTTTATTAGGGGTCTCTCATTTCTTAGTTAACAATCATTTAGGGATGATTCTATTTACTTTAAATCTAATAAATAGATATAGGTATCTATTTATATTACTTTGTTGGCGTTGTTAGTTCATTTAATATTGCCCCGAACTTAACGTTAATGAGAAAACGGGTACGAGATCAAAAATTAACCGTATTTTTTTTCGAGTGAGCAAGAGGCGTTATTGTTTGCGCTTTTTGCCTGATACAACGGTGAACCAAATCGTGTTATCCACAACAAATTTAACACGCTACCGTTTCATTAATGGCATGACTTTACTTAGGTAAACATTAGCGTATCAATGCGATATTAAGCCCAGTGCTGACCGGATCACCGGAAGCCAGTGAGGTTAACAAACCTCACTGGCTTTTTTTTGCCTAAATTTTAGGGATAGAGTCTGTTATTCATTAAGCAATAGTTGATTCTGAATTAAAAATGATTGATGTAAACGAGATTGCCTGACATGAACACGCATAAAAAAACTGATATCCGTTGGGACGTTGACACGGTTGTGTCTGAACTTCGTATTTTGCGGAATAAATCACTGGCAAGCCGACAGCGGCAAGGGCGACCACCCAAACTGCCTTCCCGTAAAGCGTTGCTAAGTATTCTTGAAGGTCTATCAGCGGCGTTGTTTCCAAACCGGTTAAGTTCGGGCGAGCTTTCCGATGAAAGTATCGATTATTTTGTTGGTCATACACTCGATGCAGCATTGCGTGATCTCTTTGAGCAAATGCGTCGCGAGTGTCGTTTTAAAGCTGAACAGCAAGGGCGCTTCGACATAGATTGCGGGCAACAGGCGGCCATTATCAATCGTAAATTTGCCGCTCAATTACCTGCAATACGCGCTTTACTCGATACCGATTTGATTGCGGCTTACGAGGGCGACCCAGCGGCAACCAGTTTGGATGAAGTTTTAGTTTGCTACCCAGGGATGACCGCCATTACTTATCACCGTATTGCTCATGCGTTACATCTGCTAGGCGCACCACTGGTTGCACGCATGATTGCCGAAATATCACATTCAGTCACGGGTATTGATATTCATCCCGGCGCAACCATAGGTGCCAGCTTTTTTATTGATCATGGTACCGGTGTCGTTATTGGTGAAACGGCGGTTATTGGTAAGCATGTTCGCTTATATCAAGCAGTGACGCTCGGTGCCAAACGCTTTCCGAAAGACGATTCCGGCGCGTTGGTCAAAGGCAATGCACGCCATCCGATCATTGAAGATGATGTGGTTATCTACGCCGGCGCGACGGTGTTAGGACGTATCACCTTAGGTAAAGGCGCTTCGATTGGCGGTAATGTCTGGCTTACTCATGATGTCGCACCGGGTAGTGTGATTACTCAATCCCAAGCGCAAAACGAATCACCTGAAAAGGGATAAACCATAAGTATAAAAACAACCTCTATAACTTTCCCACAACCTTAAAAAGGAAAAATCATGTCTGATATTCATGAAGCTCATACCGCGTTAAGCGACGTCGCCGCCCGTACCTTGGCTAATGCCACCAAAACAGTACCAATGATGTCTACCATCACCCCGCGATGGTTAGTGCATTTGCTCCAGTGGGTGCCGGTTGAGGCGGGTATTTATCGCGTTAACAAAGTTAAAAATGAAACCGGTATAGCCGTTGATTGCTCCAATCTCGATGAGCGTACCTTGCCGCAAACCTATGTTGATTATGAAGAATGGGGGCGCGAATACCGTCTTGGTGCGGTCAATAGCGTTGTGGATATACACACCCGCGTCTCTGATTTGTACAGCAGTCCGCATAACCAAATACAAGAACAGCTCCGTCTCACCATAGAAGCCATTAAAGAGCGTCAGGAAAGTGAACTGATCAATAACCCCGAATATGGTTTGTTGCACAATACGGCACCAGAAAATAGAGTACAGCCCCGTACCGGAGCGCCAACCCCTGATGATTTTGATGAATTGTTGACCAAAGTTTGGAAACAACCTGCATTTTTTCTAGCACATCCGCTGGCAATTGCCGCTTTTGGACGTGAATGTACGCGTCGTGGGGTACCGCCTGCTACGGTCACTTTGTTTGGCTCGCCGTTCATTACTTGGCGCGGTGTGCCTATCATCCCTTCAGATAAGCTCAAGATTATCAATGGTAAAACCAATATCTTACTGCTGCGTACCGGTGAAAGCCGTCAAGGTGTCGTTGGACTTTATCAACCCAATTTGACTGGTGAGCAAAGCATGGGCTTGTCGGTGCGTTTCATGGGCATTAACCATAAAGCCATTGCTTCGTATCTAATTTCTTTGTACTGCACATTAGCGGTATTGACCGATGATGCACTCGCCGTACTTGAGAATGTTGTTGTGGACAAATATCATGAATACCAATGATTTTGACAAGCACGCCGATTATCCTCGCGGAGTTTCGGCGGCTTTCACCGATGAGCTGTCGGTTGAACAGCTAGCGCGTATGGCGAATGAATTGTTCTCGGCATTACCAGGTTCAGACGGTGTTGATATTGTCGATTTTGCCCATCAGCAAATAGACCAGCAAACGGCGGCACATCCAAGAGCGACCGGCTGTGCACAGCGTCTTGCTGATTTAGCCAGTGCGGCAACTGACGTTGTAAATATTACCGAGATCCCATTGCGGAATTTATGGTCGCAATTCCCACAACCTATTGTCAATTCAGCTGTTAGCACGACAACGTCGTCATTTTATTTTCTTGATGAACTATCGGCTGTTGCAAAGGTTTTGCATACGCCCTCACTGGCTAATAGCCCACTTGCGTTTGACGTTAATGCGGTACGCCGAGATTTTCCGATTTTGCAAGAGCGCGTTAATGGTCGACCCTTGATTTGGTTGGATAATGCGGCGACAACCCAGAAGCCGCAAAGCGTCATTGATCGACTGAGCTACTTTTACCAGCATGAAAACTCCAATATCCATCGTGCCGCGCATGAGTTGGCGGCGCGTGCGACCGATGCTTACGAAGGTGCGCGTGATACGGTTAAGCGCTTTTTGCACGCCTCATCCAGCGAAGAGATTGTTTTTGTACGCGGGGCTACTGAAGCTATTAATTTAGTGGCCAAATCGTGGGGGCGGCAGCAGCTTGGCAAGGATGATGAAATTGTTATCACTTGGTTAGAGCATCATGCCAATATTGTGCCGTGGCAGCAGTTATGCCTAGAAACTGGAGCCCGGTTACGCGTCGCGCCCGTTGATGAGCATGGGCAGATTTTGCTGGATGAGTATGAGAAATTGCTGAACTCACGTACCCGTCTGGTTGCTTTTACGCAAGTCTCTAATGCGCTGGGTACGGTAACGCCAGCGCGTCAGATGATCGAAATGGCACATCGCTATGGCGCGCGCGTGTTGGTTGATGGTGCGCAATCGGTTTCACATTTGCGCGTCGATGTGCAGGCGTTGGATTGTGATTGGTTTGTGTTTTCTGGCCATAAAATTTTCGGTCCAACGGGGATTGGTGTTGTGTATGGCAAGCGTGAGCTGCTTAATGCCACTCAACCTTGGCAAGGTGGTGGCAATATGATTGAAGACGTGACGTTTGAACAGACCCGTTACCATCAAGCACCTGCGCGTTTTGAGGCCGGCACGGGTAATATTGCCGATGCCGTTGGTTTGGGGACGGCGCTAGCTTATGTCGAAAAACTGGGCATAGAAAACATTAATCGTTACGAACACGAGTTGCTGGATTACGCGACCCAAAAACTTGCTGAGATTAACGGTTTACGCTTGATTGGCACCGCGCCAGATAAAGCCAGTGTGTTGTCATTTGTGCTGGCAGGCTTTACGACCGAAGAAGTCGGCGTAGTGCTTAATAAGGAAGGTATCGCAGTACGTTCCGGTCATCACTGTGCCCAGCCGATATTGCGCCGCTTTGGTGTGGAAAGTACGGTTCGTCCTTCTTTGGCGTTTTATAACACTTATGAAGAAATTGATGTGCTGGTAGCGGTCTTGAGGCGCATACAAAGCACTAACTACAGCGTTTAAGCAGTAACAATATTTTGCAATAAAAACCGACGTTCAACATAGGTTTGAACGTCGACTTTTGAATTTTGATGGCTAATCATATTATCGCTTAATCCACCGCAACATCAGTCCGTGCAAAACTCTCATTCGCCATTTCAAAGACATCACTAATAAAATTGCGATAGTAAAAATTAACAAATTCCGCTGAGGTTTGGCCTAGCCAAGCCGACATCAATAGATAGAAGAAGCCTTTAAAATTTGGCAACCGTCCGCTTAATTCAAACAACGAGTGTAAAAACATAAAATCATCTATCGGGTAACTGATGGCATTAGCGTGGATTTTATGCAAGGTTTCAAGGGAACAGACATCTTCTGGATCGGGCAATTTAAACGGTTGTTCCTGCTGTTTTTTTCTTAATTCAACGATGTAGTCACAAAGATAATCATAAAATACGAGGTTAAACACAGGCTGGTTCTGACTGATTTTATTCAGAGTATTAACCAATCGGCGGTATTTGGCGGCATTATCTTCACCGTCAATTCGCCGAAAACTGTTCAGGTATAAAATTTTTGCACCACCTGCTAGGGAAAGCGATTCTCCCAGTTCAATAAATTCTTGGGTGGTGAAAAGTTTCAGTTTGCTATGATTGGGCAATGCGCCACTATCTAATGCACCCTTCAAGCGACGGAAGATAGGCAGATCGCAGACCAGATAAATGTGATCTAATGGCAATTGGTTAAATTTTTTGTCCAGCACTCTGAATTTAAATTCAAGCTCTTCTTTTGTCAGGTATTTTTTATTTTCAACATGCTGAATGGCGTCGATAATCATCAGGTATGCAAACATGCTGAAATGGTTGGCGCTGTCTACTGCCAACCTATTCATGCCAACCTTATTAATGAAGCCGACATTGAATATGTTGGCCTGATAACGCTCTAAAACGTCATCATAATTCCATACGGGATGGCGATATTGTCCATCAATGGTGTATTTATTCTCATGCCTGTTGGTGAATTCCCTTCCCAATAAATCCCAGAATAAAAAGGTAATCTTATTGCCGAAAAGGGCTATCCATTCGTCTATGGTCGCCAAACTTTTTTCGTACAATTTTTGGTCATTATCAAAATTAATCAGTTCTTTGGCGACACCATCAGCCTGTTTTGCTTCAGTCTTGGCGAAAATTTTATTGCCGAATCGAAAATCGCCGACGATGACAAAAATATGTTCGTAATCAGCCGATGTTAAATGCTTGGTAAATACCGGATGCCATATCGGCATACCATCGCGCCCTAAAAATTCCAGTGTTAACCTTGAGCCTGGCAATATGCCGTATTCAAGGGCATGTTCGAGCCGTTTAACATGACTTGGGCCTATCACCAGCATTTTTTTAGGCATGAGTTGGGTTTACCTTATTTTTATTTTTTATGTCCAGCCAGCGACAATAAGCTAAATTCTTTTTCCATATCATGTTGTTGGTCAAAAGGTTGTTGCACGAGCCCTGATGCCATTAAGACGCAGGAGACGGCCTTAAAATCCACCAGCGTTATCAGTGCAGAATTGCTGATAACCCCATCGAAATACTGCCCGTCTATATTCAACACCTTATCAATCAATGGATATTGTGGATTAACAGCGGCTTTCTTGCGGTTTAGGTAGACTATTTTTTCAGGGACATCGGCGCATAACAGCAAGGTATGAAAACCACTGCCGACAAAACCAATGACGTTACGCGCGGCACAAAATAGCCGGACTTGTTCTCTGACGGTCAGGGTTTCTGGATAGATCACTGTAAAACCTTCGGTTTTAAGATAGGCTTCAAATTCCGTTTCGCCGCAAATGACGTTGCTATCCTGATTGGTGCTTAACTTTGATCTTGAAAGATAAAGGCTGCCGTGCTTTTCTTGGGGATAGTCTGCGCCTAAACTCAGTTTGACTTGTGCTGCCATTGCAAGGTGATGGTTTACATCGAGAAAATCCCACCAGCGCATACCGACTTTAGGAATCACCAGTTTTTTAAAGGAGGTGGTTTCCTGAACGAAAATCAGGCGATCTAAGGGAATATTTAACAGCTCAAATAGTGATTGGATGTAAGTTGGCAGCTGGGTAGCGTCATGTATGTCAGCATAAGGCAATGTAAAGACAATAGGTAATGAGGGGTATTGTTGAAACGCTTGGCAACGTGCCAAGCCTTCGATAATAAAATGACCGTAGTGATTGAGTATCATGCCGCCGTATAAACATTCGGTATCGATATGACGCGCGGCGATTGTGGTCAGCGATTGATCGGCGAGTTGAAAAACACCTAAAGCACTGCTACCCAGTGCGGCGGATTCTAGGCTACCGTCTTCGCGGTAAATACCGCCAATAATGCGTGCCCGAACAACGGTTTTAAAAAAGGCGGGTAGCCGTTTGACGCTTTCAACAACCGCATTATCCAGCATAATTTCGGTACGGGGATAAATTGACGGATCTTGTTCGGGCGCTATTTTTTGGGCGATAAACAGGCTACTGCCATTATTGGGAAAAGGGTTGTTATGATCTAAGGGTCTGGCGGGAAGGAATTCGTTGGGTTGTGCGCTTATTACTGCCAGTGCTAATTTGCATAAGGCGTTCTGATCGAGAATGAGTGGACTATTGGCTAATTCAAACACGCCTTTCGTGTCAAAGCTGGCTCGAATGATCGTGCCCAGAGTTAGGTTTTTAAGTAACGACAGAGCCAGTGGTGCTGATGAAAAGCCACAAAATCCGTCGTTATTTTCAACATTGACAAGATCTGAGCGAAATTGATCGGCAATCAGTGAGGTTATCCGCTGATTATCTGCAAAAAAATGCACAGGAACGCGATACTCTGGCGCTTCTGGGTCTAATGCCCAGCCGTATAATTCGCCTGAGGCAACAATACCGTCAAAATGCCCGTGTAAGCGGGTTATTCGTGAACGAGCGACTGGTTCCGGCTGAGTTTCATCATCAATTGCGCCTTTATAAAGCTGGTTAAGGCAATAATCGGCTATTTTTTTGTAGCGTGTAAACACACTGGGTTGCAAAGGTTTTGTAACCATCGCATGGAATAGTGCGGCATAGCCTTTGCCAGTGGGATTAAAAGACCCGCCGAACTCGACCATACCATTGGCATGATCAAAAGGAATTTGACTTAAACTGCCGACTTGATAAGGCGCAAAGAGTTGTTCGATATGCGCGACATAACCCTCGGCGGTTTTGGGTAAATAACGGTCAAAATATTCGGGGCGCTTGGAAACGATTTCGCGTGCCCATTGATCCCAGAAAATCACTGTAAGGTGTTCCCCAAGATTAAGTTTTTGGATGATTGCTTTTTCTGCGGCGATTTTAGTTTTTATTTGTTGTCGATCTTCGTCTTGAAAATGCAAACCAGATAAATAGACCGCATGGGTATAGCGCCGCGCCAGCGCTTTGCTGGTTTTTAAATCATTGACTTTCCAGCCGGTTGGCATCACAAAATAGCCCGTGCGTACCGCTTTCTCCACCGCTTTGAAAGCGATGGAGTCGCCGGTGATATTAACGCGGTAACGGTCAGCATTGGCAGGGAATAGCCAAGGACTTGAAGTCTTAAAATCAGCGCATACTGATTGATAGGCATCCAAAGCACTCAATCCGTTTAATACGCGGTATAAAAACGCATGACCCTTAACGGTAGGATGTCCACTAGCATCAAGATAAAAACTATGGATGGGGAGGGCAGTTAACGGCGTGGTATCAATAGCGACATCGCGAAATTGCGCGACTAGATCACTCAGATTCCAAACGGGATGCCGGTAATTTTCCCGACCGCCATAACGACCACTTTCAAGACTTTGAAATTCACGAAAGGTCAATGACCAAAACAGGATGCGTAGTTTTGAGCCTAGTCGGTTACGAAGTTCCTGTAAGTATTTCACAATGAGTTCCAAAAGAATTTTGTCGTTTTCATCGGTAATCAGTTCTTTAGTAATATTCAGAAAATTCCCAGAGGTATCGCCGGTACGCAAGAATTTATCGGTGCTTAAAATTCGGTTACCGTGGCGAAAATCGCCTAGTAACAAAAAAACCTGATCCACCTGATTTTCGATATTGGCGACGCCGGTGCGGATAAAATCCCCCCAAATTGGCGTTGCGCCACGGCCAATAAAGGTTATGTGGTGAGGTGGTTCCGGTATTTGCCGAGTGGCAATCGCATGTTCCCACCATGAAACATGCGATGAGCCGACGATGGTAATTTTTTTAGGGTTAGGCATTGTTGCTACTCACGCTATCGCCATCAGAACCGATCAGCGCCTTGTACAAGGTTTCGCCCAGTATAAAATCTGCTTCCCAATCAATATCAAAGCCTGATATCGCGGGGGTTTCAAACAGTAGCGGCTGATGACCGACACGATCCTGAAGCGTTACCAGTAAAGATTTGTCGATGACAAACAACGCGCTATTGACCAGAAATATTTTCTCCAGATCTTGGGTGCGCGGCCAGCGTTTGACGGTGTTGTCATGGCTAATCCATTGACCAGAACGTATCGCAAAAGTCTGGGCAACATCGACAGCGATCAAGCTATCAGCGACTTGGTTTAACCGCGCGTCTTGATAAGCAAGCACTGCTTTTTGATAAAGTGATGCCGTAAATAACGGCGAAGTGACATGCGTCCAAGCAATGACATCGGTATTGACCGTTTTTCCTAAATAATGGATCAGCTCTTGTAGCGAGTCATCGGCAGCATACTCATCAGGTCTGCGGTCGAGGATGATGGGTTTTGTCAGTTGGGTACGGATAGTATCAACTGCATCAATCACTACAGGGTCATTGGTGGTGACAAGAATTTCGTCTATTGCTGAAACCGCATTCAGTTGTTTTAGCTTGAGTTCTAATAATCCGTAGCTAAAACCGCCGAAGCGGCGGGTGTTTTTGTTAATGACGCGTCGACTGCCTTTACGGCAAGGGATAATGGCGGTTACTTTTGGGGTAGTCATGATTGGTATCGCTATATGCCCGTCATATTGGTCGTGAAATGTAATGGCCTGAATAGTTGCCCGTTCCTATGGTGCTTGGAAATTTGAAAGTTTTATCAACAAGTTTGCACCATCGCATGTAGCGAACGTACCGGAATCCGGTATAGCGTTGGTGCTAGGCTGAAAAGCTGCGGCACATTGGCTACTGCGAAATATTCAGCGATAGTCGAAACATTTTCGTCATTTTTGGCGTGTGATGATTCGCCGTTGTCGGTATAACCATCAAAGCCAATCAGCATAATTTCTTCGGCGCCGCATTCGATAGCCGCCGTTAAGCCCAGTTGTAATGGGCTAGGGACGAACACGCCTGCAATTTGTGAGATTTGAAATAATGCCCCTGGATTAACCTGGCACACGAATCCCGAGGTAGGTACGCTGCCGGCGAAACGCGGCGGTGGCGATATTACCCAGCAATTGATGCGTTGCGCTAAAGATTTGAGTCGCGCAAGCGATATTTTTTGAATTTCATGGCCTGACAAGGCAATGCAATGACCCGTCAGGTCATCGAAAAATTCGCTTGATTTAAGACTGGTATGCAAAATGACGGTATTGTCGAGATCTAAATGACTAATAGCCGATGCGGCACGGCGGGCACTCTCACCGCCACCGATTAAGATAAAGCGTTGGCGACTGAAAACCGTTGGAGCCTCAGCAAATTTAGGGAAGCCAACATCATCTGAACCACCATGCACCACCAGTTTGTCCTGTAATGCGCCCATGACTATCGAAGGGTCAAAGCGATCCTTAATTAACCAATCCATCACTTTTCCCTGTTCCTGACCCGACAGGCTTGAATACATATACGGCAGTGAGGTTCCCCATTGGTGAATGGCATGGAGTGCTGTCATTCTCTCCAGAAACTTATTCAACTCGAAATAAGGGATCTCCGTGTCGGTCGCGATACCGACATAGGTCAGCATTAACTCGGTTTTAAGATTGCCTGCGCCACGTCCCATACCCATAAAAGTCGCATCGACTGAACAGGCGCCCGCTTGCAATGCGCTCAGGGCATTGGCGAAAGCCAGCCCCGCATTATCATGACCGTGAAAACCGACATTGCCGGAAAATA
>CANNKH010000055.1 GCA_947504985.1 Methylococcaceae bacterium
GATAGTGGTATTGAAGATAAATATCTAGGCAACGAATTATATCGACTTATTATGACCGAATTTCTGAGACGCATGGAAAACCATAGCAAAGGTTTGTAATCGTTACATTACGGGGCGGTTAAGCCCTAATGCTGTTTCGACCACAGGCTGAGCCAGTGGTCGCTTAGGATGTTAAATGGTTAAGTCAACGGCATGGGGCTAGACGATTACAATCTATTTATCCTACTTTTTAACTGCTTAGCCATTATTTTTATTTAAGAGGTTTTCATGCTAATCAATTGCGTTGTTTATCAGGAAGGTAAAAAGCTCAAGGACATTTCAATTGAGGAAATTAGTGATTATTTAAGTATCCCTGACTGCTTCGTCTGGGTCGCTTTACAGGACACCGAGTTGGCTGAACTGGAAAAAATGCGTGAAGAATTTGATTTTCATGCCCTTGCCGTTGAAGATGCGTGGCATAGTCATCAGCGTCCAAAAATAGAAGAGTATGGCGACTCGGTATTTGCCGTAATGCAATTGACGGAAATGGATGGCGATCAGCTTATTGTCGGAGAAGTTGATGTTTTCGTTGGAATGAATTATGTCTGTTCGGTGCGTAATCACAGCCGTGAAGGTTTTCTCGGGGTGCGTGCACGTTGCGAGCGAGAACCGCATTTATTAAGCCAAGGTGCAGGCTTCGTATTTTATGCCTTAATGGATGCTGTTGTTGACCGCTATTTTCCCGTACTTGATGCGCTGGAAACTGAACTTGAAAATATTGAAGAGCAAATTTTCATAAAAGGGGCAGCGCTTTCCAATATTGAACGTTTATACGCGCTTAAACGTAAGGTAATGAAACTTAAACATGCCGTCGCACCCTTGATGGAAGATGCTGGCAAACTGCATGGTGGACGCGTACCCTTGGTTTGCTTGAATACCCAGGAGTATTTTCGCGATGTCTACGACCATCTCAATCATATTAACGCCTCAATAGATACCATGCGGGACACGATAGGCACCGCGATTCAAGTCAATCTGTCGATGGTGACCATTGAGGAAAGCGAAGTAACCAAGCGCTTGGCAGCTTGGGCAGGCTTATTCGCTGTCGCCACGGCTTTTGCCGGTATTTGGGGAATGAACTTCGAAGTCATGCCGGAGTTACGCTGGCAATATGGCTACCCTGCCGCACTAACTACTATCGCCATGGTCTGCGGCATTCTTTATCGGCGCTTTAAAAAAGTCGGCTGGCTTTAGGTTGTATTGTTATCGCCAGCAGGTCGACATAAAAAAGCCCGAACCCCAACATTTATCAGGGTTCAGGCTTAATTACACCGGCAGTATGGTGTTATTTTTTCATAATGCTAATGCCTTTTAACAAATTCAACGCCTCAGATAAGGCATAATCTTTCATTTCCAGCCCTTCTTTATCTTTATTAGCCGCATCGTCAGCACTCTTGGCACTTTCTTTTCCATTCTGTAAGTGACCTGACAAATCTGCTTCTTTAACTGGTATGAAATCTGATTTTTCCAGCGATTCAAGTTTGACATGCGCCAAGGCAATATCGGGCTCAATACCTTCTGCCTGTATTGATCTACCGGATGGCGTGTAATATCTCGCTGTCGTCAGTTTAACAGCGGCACCATTACTGGTAGGTAATATCGTTTGTACAGAGCCTTTACCAAATGATTTTTCGCCCATAATAATGGCACGCTTTTGATCCTGCAAAGCCCCGGCAACAATCTCCGATGCTGACGCTGAACCGGCATTAATCAATACCACTATTGGTGCATCATTAATAAGATCATCAGGCGCGGCACTAAAGCGCATTTCTGAGTTTTCAATGCGACCTTCGGTATAAACAATAAGCCCGCTTTTTAAAAACGCATCGCTGACTTCAACAGCTGCATTTAAAACACCACCTGGATTATTACGTAAATCCAGCACCAAACCTTTCAAATTAGCTTTATTTTCTTTTTTCAATGCAGCAAGGGCTTCTTTAAGGTTGTCACCTGTACCTGATTGAAAGCTGCTGATACGCACATAACCGTAACCGTTTTCCAACATCCGACTCTTGACGCTTTTAACTTTGATGATGTCACGTGCTATCGTTATTTTCAGCGGCGTTTCTTCACCTTCACGAACGACTGTCAGCAAAATTTTGCTGCCGGGTTCACCACGCATCATTTTAACGGCATCAGCCAACGACATACCTTTAACCGGCTTATCATCCAGTCTGACAATGAGGTCTCCGGCTCTTATCCCTGCTTTTTGAGCCGGCGTGTCGTCAATAGGTGAAACTACTTTAATAAAGCCGTTTTCCATAGTCACTTCGATACCCAAACCGCCAAATTGCCCGGTGGTACCTTCTTTTAATTCCTGATATTCATCGGCAATCAGATAGGCAGAATGTGGATCAAGCCCACTTAACATGCCACGAATGGCATCTTCAAGTAATTTTTTATCAGAGACGGGTTCCACATAATCCCGTTTAATACGACCAAAAATTTCAGTAAACGTACGTAAATCTTCAAAGGGCAAGGCATCGGTGGCAAGTTCACTGTTGTCCCGATCAGCAAAAACACTGCCGCAAGTACCCATAAAAATACCCAGCACGATACCCAGGGACAAAATTAAAATAGTTTTCTTTTTTAGCATGTGTCTTAAAACCCCAAATCCTCTATTGTCTACACTCATTCATTTAATGACTGCTCATTTAATACTACTTAATCGACACCATTCCAGCGGGTCAATCGGCGTACCCTGTTTACGTATGCCAAAATACAACCCCGACTGACTTCGTCCTCCACTTTGTCCAACCGAAGCGATCACCTCACCCGCTTCTACTGAATCATTTTTGTGCTTGTACAGACTTTGATTAAAGGCATAAAGCGTCATATAACCTTCGCCATGATCAATGATCATCAGGAAGCCGTAACTTTGCATCCATTCTGCAAAAGCAACTTTTCCTTTTGCAACCGCATGTACATCCACACCTTCATTAGCTTCGATCAATATGCCATTTTGAATATCTTTTGATTGCAAGCTGGCAAAATTCTGCGCCAACTTGCCTCTCGCTGGCCACGGCAATTTACCCCTAAGTGTTGAAAAATTACCGTTAGGCATTGAAAAATAATCTTTTTCTAATGGTTTGCTATCGATAGTTTCAACTACCTGAGACGCTTGCTCCACATCAGAAACTTCAGCGTCATCAGTATTGTGTAATGATGCCATTAATTCCTTCAGCTTGGTTTCATTTTCTTTTAGTTGACCAAATCGTTGCTCATCCGAGGAAAAATCATCCACCTTTTGTGCTAACAATTCCGCACGCTGTTTTCTATACTTGTTAAGAAGAGCTTGCTCGGCTTTCTTTTGCGTCAAACTTTGCTCTAAAAGATCAGTCTCCGCTTGCTTCTGCTTATCCAGCTGATCCAAGCGTTCAATGGTTTTTTCAATCGCCGCCAGTTTTGCCAAGCGTTCTTTATTAAAATATTCGTAATAAACCATTATCCGGCTGGACAAAGCAGGATCTTGCTGGTTAAGCATCAATTTTAATTTTTCTTGTTGCCCCATCAGATAAGCCGCCCTGACCTGATTTACCAATGCTTTGTGTTCTTTATCTATTTCACTCTGATAAGACTGCATATCATGTCGAATTTTATTCAAAATTCGATGTTTTTGTTCAATCTGCCGATGCAGTGACTTCAATAATGCCGCTGTTTCACCGTAACGCTTTTCAATTTCTGCTAAAACATGCTGTAAATTGGCTTGTAATTCAGCACTATTTTGGGACGAACTAGATTGCTCGGTTGAAATTGGATCGAATAGGTTATTTTCGTCAAAATCCTCAGCTTGAAGACAGGGGGTAGAGAGACCTAGAAGACAATAAAAAACAATCTTTTTTTTCATTCACGGATCAAGCTGCTTTTAGTAGCGATTTACCGGTCATTTCGATGGTTTTTTTTACTCCCAAAACAGCCAACATTGTTGGAGTCAAATCAGACCAACAACCACTTGACACCAGAGGCGCATCACCACAAACATAAATTAAAGTGAAAGGTTTAGCTGGACGAGCGGTATGTGGTTGACCATAGTCTTGTTGCCACTGATCCCAACAAGGCGTGCTCGCTATCCCAATAATATTATTTTTCTGGCTGGCTGAGTAGTCACCGAATCCATCAAGAATTAGCCGTACTAAAAATTTCAGTCCATTTAACATGATTTATTTTTACTCCTGACACTAAAATAACCGCAACTAAGACGGGTGCTCACTCACTGAGAACGCGTTGGGTATTATCGATTGCTCAAAATGATAAAAAGAAGGTATCATTTTATAAGGATTTTCGATGTCTTGTCGTATGAATCATCGATAACCGTTATATTAATACACGTTGGTGACAGTTGTGTATAAATAATTCTAAGCCGGTTCTTTAGATAAAATGGAACTCTTTAACCCGATGGTATTAACAGATTGTATGGACACTAAAATCGAACACATTCTATACGATGACACTGACATAACCAAAGCTGCGCGTTGCTTAAAAGCCATGTCTCATCCATTGCGGTTAAAAATACTGTGTGTTCTCGGCAACAATTCAGTCAGTGTACAGGATATAGTTGAACAAGTAGGCACCAGTCAAAGCAATATTTCCCAGCATTTATCAATACTTAGAGAAAAGAATATACTCGGTTCAAAAAAAGAGGCCAATCGTGTTTATTACTTTATTGACGATAAGCGCATGACTTTGCTCATTGAAATGATGAGAGATGTATTTTGCCCTAAACATTGATTTGTTTTCTCCCCCCCCCCCCTAACTAAACAAACTAAAACAAACACGCCATGGACCGTTATATAGAATTCATTTTAAACCACTATATATTATCGCTTGCACTAGCCATTGTAACTTACCTATTAATACAGGAATTCTTTGACACCGCCTTTAAAAAGTTTGGCGCGGTATCACCGTTACTTGCTGTCGCTAAAATGAACGATAGCAACACGATCGTTATTGACGTGCGTGAGCCCCTGGAATTTGTACCTAGCCACATTGAAAGCGCCGTTAATATTCCATTAGGAAAATTACCTGAAGAGCTTGTAAAACTGGAGCCGCATAAAAAGACGCCTATACTGATAGCCTGCCAGAGCGGGACTCGCTCTGCTTCAGCCGGAAAAATATTGACTAAAGCAGGCTTTGAACAAGTCTTTGTAATTACCGGCGGAATGCAAGCCTGGGAAAATGACTATAAATTACCGATAAAAAAAAGCACCAAAAATAAAACAAAACCTAACTAATCCTTAACTTAACCGTAGATACCTATCATGGCTGAAGAAAACAATACCGTAGAAAAACAATTCTCTATTCAAAAAATTTATACCAAAGACTTGTCTTTTGAAACACCAAACTCACCAAGCATCTTCACAGCAAAATGGGAGCCTTCTGTTGATTTTAATCTGGGAACCCATGTTTCTCCGTTAGAAAATTCACTCTATGAAATCTCTTTAACCGTAACGATTACCGTGAAATGCGGAGAAACAACCGCCTATCTGGTTGAAGTCAATCAAGCGGGTATTTTTGCTCTCGGCGGATTTACCGATCAGGAAATGGGGCCGATGGTGGGTAGCTTCTGTCCGAACATCCTATTTCCTTACGCACGGGAAGCCATTTCCGACTTAGTTACTAAAGGTGGTTTTCCTCAGATGCTTTTAGCGCCAGTCAATTTTGACGCGCTTTATGCACAACATTTACAACAACTACAACAACAAGCACCCACCACAGAAACCATCAATTGATGGTACGAAAGCTAGCGATTTTAGGTGCGGGCTCCTGGGGAACCGCACTTGCTATTCTGGCAGCCAGAAATGGTTGCCAAACCTTATTGTGGGGACATAATGCCAACCATATCGGATTATTAGCACAAGATAATCAAAATAAACGTTATTTACCTGGAATAACCTTTCCTGAAAATCTGGCGGTGACGTCCCATTTAACCGAAATAGCCGATTTTACTGACACCTTACTCATTTGCGTTCCCAGCCATGCTTTTAAAGCCACGTTAAATGAACTTAAACCCTATTCATCCAACAACGTCAATATAGCTTGGGCAACTAAAGGCTTCAATCCAGATGACGGCTCACTACTTCATGAAGTTGTCGCCCAGGTCTTTTCAGCACAAACACCGTCAGCAATCATTTCCGGACCTTCTTTTGCCAGTGAAGTCGCCGCCGACTTGCCAACAGCTATCACCATTGCCTCATCCCAATCTGAATTTGCCGCACAATTAGCCTATATTTTGCATAGCCCGCGTTTTCGTACTTATACCAGCACCGATGTTATCGGCGTAGAAGTTGGAGGTGCAGTAAAAAACGTACTAGCTATTGCAGCAGGTATTGCCGATGGGCTGCGTCTAGGTGCTAATACACGATCGGCATTGATTACCCGCGGCCTTACCGAAATCATTCGTTTAGGTCTGCAATTAGGTGGCAAACGCGACACCTTTATGGGCTTGGCGGGCTTAGGCGATCTGATTTTAACCTGCACTGACAATCAATCCAGAAACCGCCGTTTGGGCTTGGCCTTAGGACAAGGCAAAAACATTGTTACGGCAACGCAGGAAATAGGGCAAGAAATTGAAGGTGTTTCAGCTGCAAAAGAAACTTTTTTGCTCGCTAAAAAATACGATATAGACATGCCGATTACCGAACAAACCTACAAAGTGCTATACGAAGGTTTAGACCCACTGACTGCCGTAGAAAATTTATTAGCCCGCGAATTAAAACCTGAATAGTAACCAGATCGGGTGGCGATCATGCGATTACGGTCATGTTCCACTCGATCAGCTTTAACTGTCAATCAGGTTTTACGATTTAAAAATGTTACGGGTTCAGGCATACCGTCAGGTTTTGAGTTTCTCTCACTTGTTTTGCGTCTGATCGGTGATATACCTTATCACCATAGGGCTCGTTGTTATTCAATTCAGACCTAATCAAATACTGTGCCATCATGGCAACGTGCCCGCCTGGCGACGCCCGACGATATAAACGCGAACGCCATAATAGTACAGCTTCTTGGTTGAACAATAACCTGCATCTGCTAACCTGATAGTGCTTGCATACGTAAAGGTAAACTGAGGTGTGTGCTCTTGCCAGTTCATTGGTTGTGTGGGGGCGTGTCTTTCCCAATAGTCTAGTCCAACCAGTGATCCGGCTTCTATTTAGCTCTTAATTCACATTTAAGGTTAAGTCGTTGCGGTAAACTTATCCAACCAGTAACAGCCTTAAGTGAATAACCACTAATCACAAGAGAGAATTATGAAGAATCGAATATTAGGTACCCTATTAATATTTCTACCGGTTTTTTCCAGCCAAGCAGAAACAAAAGTGTCAGAACATCGCCTGAATAATGGCTTAAAGGTATTGGTCAAAGAAGATCACCGCTCGCCGATAGTGGTGTCGCAGGTATGGTATAAAGTGGGCTCAAGTTATGAGCCGGGCGGCGTTACGGGGATTTCACACATGCTTGAACACATGATGTTTAAAGGTACCGACAAACACCCCGCCGGTGAGTTTTCTCGCATCATTGCCGAAAATGGTGGTGATGAAAATGCTTTTACCGGGCAAGATTACACGGCTTATTTTCAAACGATGGCGGCATCAAAATTACCTGTCAGTTTTGAACTGGAAGCGGATAGAATGCGTCATTTGCATCTGTTAGCTGATGAATTAAAAAAAGAATTGGAAGTTGTCACTGAAGAACGTCGGATGCGTACCGATGATAATCCACAGGCAAAAATGTCCGAGCATTTTAGCGCAATGGCTTACAGTAATAGCCCGTATAAACACCCTATCATCGGCTGGCCTGCCGATATTGCGAGCTATAAAGTTGAAGATTTACAGGCATGGTATCAACGTTGGTACGCGCCGAACAATGCCACGCTAGTGGTGGTTGGTGATGTTAAACCTCAAGCGGTTTTTGATTTGGCGGAACACTATTTTGCCGATCTAAAACCGAGTGAGATTAAGCCATTAAAGCCACAAACCGAAATTGAACAACTAGGTATTCGAAAAATGACGGTTAAAGTGCCCGCTAAATTGCCCTCCGTGGTTATGGGCTATAAAGTGCCCTCGCTGAAAACGGCAACTTTAGAATCAGAGGCTTATGCGTTGGAAGTACTAGCAGGCGTTCTGGATGGCGGCAATAGCGCAAGACTGAGTAAGGAATTAGTCCGTGGTAAGCAAATTGCTGTCTCTGCTGCAGCGGGTTATTCGCTTACCTCAAGATTATCCAGTTTGTTTGAACTAGAAGCCACGCCCGCTGAAGGTAAAACGGTATGGGAGTTGGAATCCGCATTAAAAAATGAAATTATCAAACTGCAACGCGAGTTAATTAATAAAGAGGAATTACAGCGTATTAAAGCCCAAGTTTTAGCCAGTGCCGTTTATGAGCGGGATTCTGATTTTTATCAGGCAATGCAGTTGGGGATGTTGGAAACTGTCGGATTAGGTTGGCAAAAAGCGGATGAGTACGTGAGTAAAATCAATAACGTTACGGCTGAACAGGTACGTGATGTGGCACGTAAATATTTGCTTGAAGATCGTTTGAATGTCGCTTATCTTGACCCCCAACCGATTAATGAACACCCTATCAATAAACCAGCGGCCAACAAAAAAGGACTATGACAAAACTACGTACACATTACGATAATTTAAAAGTTACCCGCAACGCCCCCGATATTGTTATTAGAGCGGCTCATAAGGCGTTGTTGCAAATGCACCACCCTGATAAATCAACCGATAAGGTCGCCGCTGAGCGAATTACTCGCATCCTTAACGATGCTCGCGATGCGCTGTTAGACCCGGTACGAAGAAAGCAGCATGATGACTGGATTAAAGAACAGGAACATCATCAAAAACAACAAGGCCATCAATCAGCCTATTCGTCTGATGGCTACGAGTCCCCCACGGAAAAAAAGTCTCAAGAAACTGAAACGCCCATTAAAGAACAAACTATCGGCAAGTATCTTGCGTCAACCAACGGCATTGCAACGGATACTGAAACCCGATTAATGTGGTGTCGCTTTGTGCTGGGGCAATCTTGGCAAAACAACGCGGTGCAAGGTGAAGCTAAAGTCTACACTTGGCAAGATGCACTCGATACCGCACGGATTTTTAACCAGAATGGCGGTTATGCAGGCTATTCCGATTGGCGAATGCCCGATATTAATGAATTAAAAACCTTGCTTGACCGGCAATCAGCAACAACAGGCGGGCATTTTATTGATAGCCAGGTCTTTCTAAAAAATCCGCACTGGGTTTGGTCATCCTCGGCTTATGCAGGCTATGGCGGCGGCGCTTGGTTTGTTAATTTCAGCGAGGGTATTGCCATCAATGAAAGCCAGAATTTTCATCGAGCCGTCAGGTTAGTGCGTGGCTAACAACATAAAAAATCATGACTAAAATTACCGACCTGTCACAACTCGACCTAAACGGCACCTACAGTTACGCAGACTATTTAAACTGGGCGCTAGATGAAACGGTGGAACTCATCAAAGGTAAAATTCAGTTGATGTCGCCAGCACCTAATGTGAGGCATCAGCGTATTTCTCGACGATTGTCTTCTTCTATCGATACCTTTTTACGGGGAAAAAGCTGTGAGTTATTCGTTGCACCTTTTGATGTACGTTTATACGACCGCAAAAAATCATTGTTGGCAAGTAAAGACATTTACACCGTGGTGCAGCCAGATTTATGCGTAATTTGTGATATCAGCAAACTCGATACTCAAGGTTGTAACGGTGCACCGAACTGGGTTATTGAAATTTTATCCTTAGGCAATTCAAAAAAAGAAGTCAACATCAAGCATAAACTTTATCAGGAAAGTGGGATTATCGAATACTGGCTAATCTTCCCTTACGAGGAAGTCATCCAGCAATTTGTACTCAATGAACAAACTGAAACCTATCAATTGCTCAATAGCTATTCCGGTGATGACCAGGCGAGTCCGCATTTATTTCCAGATCTGATTATTGATTTAACCAAGCTATTTGAAGCGTTGTAAAACGTTCTTAAAAAAACAACTCAGGAACAAAACTCATGCCTATTTTTTTATGCCTCTTGTTATTACTTTGCAGTCCAACGCTTTGGGCGGCGGCAAAAATCGATCACTGGCAAACACCACATGGCAGCCGCGTGTATTACGTCCACACCGAAGGCTTACCGATGGTGGATATTCAAGTGGCTTTTGATGCAGGCAGTGCGCGGGATGGTCAACAATTTGGCGTCGCATCGCTGACCGCTGGCTTGCTCGATACCGGCGCTGGTAAATGGAATGCGGATGACATCGCGCAACGCTTTGAAAGCGTCGGCGCGGTATTTGGTGCAGGCAGTACAATAGATAGTGCCAGTATGTCACTACGCACCCTAACTGATAAGCCTTTGTTCGACAAAGCATTAGAAACCATGCAGGTTATTTTAACCCGGCCTAATTTCAATGAAACCGATTTTCAGCGCGAAAAAAACCGCACACTGGCTGGACTAAAACAGCAACAGGAATCACCCGCTGACATCGCCAGCATCGCTTTTTATCATGCTTTGTATGGCGAGCATCCTTATGCTCATCCCGATTCAGGCACGCTTGAAACGGTATCAACCTTTACTGCCGCCGATGTCCAAGGTTTTTATCAAAAATATTATGTCGCCGCCAATGCCATTATCGTGATAGTCGGTGATTTATCGAAACAGCAAGCAGAACAGACTGCCGAAAAATTAGTAATTGGTTTACCGGTCGGTCAAAAGCCAGCACCGCTGCCTGATGTGGTTATGCCCGTTAAAGGCATGGCTCAACCTATTGAATTTCCTTCCACGCAAACTCACGTTCTAGTCGGTCTACCAGGTACTTATCGTAAAGATGCGGATTATTTCAACTTGTATGTTGGCAATCATATCTTGGGTGGTAGCGGGCTAGTATCCAAACTTTTTGAAGAAGTTAGGGAGAAACGCGGCCTGGCTTACAGTGCCTCCAGCGCCTTTATACCCCTGCTAAAACCAGGCCCTTTTTTAGTCAGTTTACAAACCCGCAACGACCAAACCGAACAAGCCGTGCAGGTACTGAATAAAACCTTGGCTGACTTTATTGTCCAAGGTCCCAGCGAAGCGGAATTGAAAGCGGCAAAGCAAAATATTATCGGTGGTTTTGCGATGCGTTTTGATACCAACAAAAAACTGACAAGCTACGTCAGCATGATCGGTTTTTATGATTTGCCACTGGACTATCTCGACACTTTTCAGCAAAAAATTGAGCAGGTCAGTGTGGCATCCATTACCGAAGCGTTTAAACGCCGAGTAAACCCTGCACTGTTGCAAACCATCACCGTTGGCAAACGTGGAAAATAAACTGCGCATCATCGGTGGCGAATGGCGCAGTCGACAACTGCATTTTGTCGATGCACCCGGTCTACGCCCTACCCCAGCTAGAGTGCGTGAAACCGTGTTTAACTGGTTGCAACGCGATATTATCGCGAGCCGCTGTCTGGATTGTTATGCCGGCAGCGGCGCGTTAAGTTTTGAAGCGGCATCCAGAGGTGCCAAGACCGTTGTTCAGCTCGAAAACAATCCTGCTACCTGTCGTACCTTGAAAGCCAATGCCGTGACTTTAAACGCCCCCCAAATCAAACTCATCCAAACGGATGTTTTCCGTTATTTGGCGGGCGATGCGGAACCTTTTGATATTGTCTTTATCGATCCACCATTTGCAATGGGCTTGGCGATATCAACCTGTTGCTGGCTGGAAGATAAAAATTGGCTAAATCCGTATGCAAAAATTTATCTGGAAACCGAAAGTACCTTACAACTTACCGAAATACCGGATAACTGGCAGTTACTGAAACGCAAAACCGCTGGCGAAGTGACTTATCAGTTGTTTGAACGCAAGGTTTGATCGGTGCTGTGCCATTGATAATCTTATTTCACAAAGCAACTTTTCTCGGCATCGTCTTCAGCGGCTTTAAGACGTGAGCGTAAATCTTTAGATTGAGCGGGATCACGAAAAACACCACCACTTTCACCGGGAGTGCTTTTTAAATAGCTAAATGTTTTTGCTGCTTCGTACTCGGTAAAGGTCATTTTTTCTGCGATCTTGTCGATTTTACAGCCGCACGCATACTGGCTGATATACGTCAAACCGCCATGCTGAGCGACGCAATTTAAAACATACTCCACTCTATCGCGAGTAGGAAAATCGTTAATCTGCGCGACCGGTTCTACCGCTACTGGTTCAGGCACCGTAGTGCAACCGGTTATCAACGAGATTAAAGTAAGACTTAAAATAGCGGTATTTTTCATTATCGTATTGATTCCTATAAATTTGAGATGTCTGGTCATGCGACGTATTTTTAAAGCTGTTCATTTTAACTGAAAAATAAACAATAACTTACACGGTACTTATTCAGTCCCCCTCTTTGAAAAAGAGGGGTTAGGGGAGATTTTATTAGGTAAATCCCCCTTAATCCCCCTTTTTCAAAGGGGGGAAGTGAATCTTACCTCACACGCCTATAAAATACCGCGTAAAGGTCTGTCATTATGAACAATCTATCCCAAGTTACGGGCGTTATTCTTGCTGGCGGACTGGCAAGACGTATGAATCACCAAGATAAAGGCTTGATTCCTTATCAAGGTCGTCCGATGATAAGTTATGTTATAGCCGCCATGTCGCCTGTTGTGGATCAGCTCATTATCAACGCTAATCGCAACATTGAACACTATCAACAATGGGGTTGGCCAGTGCTAACCGATAGTACGGCTAGTTTCGATGGACCGCTAGCCGGGATATTAACGGCAATGCGGCATTCACAGACTAATGTGCTGCTCGTAGCCCCTTGCGATTGCCCGTTAATCACGTCAAAACATTTGCAACAGTTATTAAACACTCGGCAACAACACGCGGCTGATATTGCCGTTGCCTTTGACGGTGAACGCTTGCATCCGGTATTTTTGGCATTAAAAACATCGTTGC
>CANNKH010000056.1 GCA_947504985.1 Methylococcaceae bacterium
TCCAGCGAACAAGTCAATGTTACTGCTCAAGTTCAACAAAAATTAATGACCATGCCGGAATAACCACACCATTCCTAAAGCCCACCCTAACCCTATAATTAAAATTACGTTAAAGTATGTCTATCAAATTAGATATTTTGCAAATACAAAAGTTTTTACCACACAGATACCCATTTCTGCTGGTGGATAAGGTCATTGAATGTAAGCCGGGGGTTAGTTTAGTAGGGGTAAAAAACGTTACTTATAATGAACCTTTTTTTCAGGGGCATTTCCCACAAAAACCTATCATGCCTGGTGTACTGATTCTGGAAGCACTAGCGCAAGCAACCGGCTTATTGGCATCAGAAACTGCCGGAGATGAGTTAGATGGAATGATTTATTATTTGGTTGGCATTGACAAGGCAAAATTCAAACGACCTGTTGTACCAGGAGACCAATTAATGCTTCAGGTACAATTTGTTAAAAGTAAACGTAATATTTGGGCTTTTGAATGTCGCGCAGAAGTTGATGGCGAATTTGTCGCAAGTGCTGAAATCAGATGTGCAGCAGTGGTAGACTAACTTTGATAGAGCCTACTGCTGTTGTTGACAGCCATGCAGAAATAGCCGAGAACGTTTCCATCGGCGCTTTTTCAGTTATAGGTGCTGATGTAAAAATAGGTACTGGCACGGTAATAGGTCCCCATGTTGTTATCAAGGGACCGACTTCAATAGGAAAACACAACCGCATTTATCAATTCTCTTCCATTGGTGAAGATCCGCAAGATAAAAAATATGCGGCTGAAGTAACCCGTCTTGAAATCGGTGATAGAAATACTATTCGTGAATTTTGTTCGATGCACAGAGGTACGGTTCAAGATCATAGTGTCACTCACATAGGTAATGACAATTTATTTATGGCTTACACCCATGTCGCTCATGATTGCGTTATCGGTGATCATGTGATCATGGCGAATGGCGCCTCATTAGCGGGACATGTACGATTAAACAGTCATGCTATTTTGGGTGGATTCACACTGGTACATCAATTTACTCAGATAGGACAGTATAGCTTTGCGGCGATGGGTAGTGCCATTACTCAGGATATCCCTCCTTTTGTTATGGTGGGCGGAAAGCCGACCAGACCGCACGGTATCAATTCTGTTGGCATGGAACGTAATGGCATATCCGCTGAGGATATTCGCTTGATAAGAAAGGCCTATAAAATTATCTATAAGATGAATTTACGACTGGATGATGCGATAGATCAAATGGAAGATCTGGCGGGTGACAGCAAAGAATTATCAGATATGGTCAGCTTTTTACGCAATGTCACCAGAGGCATATTACGCTAAGTGGACGTACTTATTGCCGGAGTTGATGAAGCCGGTCGAGGTCCTCTTGCGGGTTCCGTCTTTGCTGCTGCCGTTATTCTTGACACCACGCAGCCTATCGATGGATTAGCAGATTCTAAAACCTTAAGCGCAAGCAAACGGAATAAACTCGCCACCCTTATTAAACAAACCGCCTTAAGCTGGCACATAAGCGAAGCGAGCGTAGAAGAAATTGATTCGCTGAATATACTTCAAGCCACCTTATTGGCCATGCAACGCGCTATCAACGGATTATCTATCCTGCCAAACGAAGTACTCATTGACGGTAACCAACTTCCTGTTTTAACAATGCCTGCTCAAGCCATTATTAAAGGCGACAGTAAAATCAAAGCGATTAGTGCTGCATCTATTCTGGCAAAAGTAGCACGGGATAATTTAATGAATGAATACCATAAAAAGTATCCTAACTTCGCATTCCATCAGCATAAAGGCTACGGCACCCAGCAACATATCGCCGAAATCGAAAAATTTGGCTTTCTCGATATACATAGAAAAACGTTTAATCCCGTAAAAAGTTTAATCGCCAAACAAAAACACGACATCAATCAGATTAAAACCTTTTACCAGAGCAATTAAGCGTTATCTACCGAAAAAGTCAGCACTTCATTAATAGCTGTACTGCCTGACAATAGCATCAGCAAGCGATCCATCCCTATTGCTATCCCTGAACAATCGGGCAACCCTGCTGATAGCGCCGCAATAAGACGAGTATCCTTAATCGATACCGGCAACTGGCGTTGCTGTCTGACGCTAATTTCCTCATTAAAACGTCTGTCCTGCTCCACGGCATCAGTTAACTCATAAAACCCGTTACCCAGCTCAATACCATTGATAAAAAGCTCGACACGCTCCGTAACCTTGGAATTGTGTTCATTGAGCCGAGCCAACGACGATTGACAGGCGGGATAATCATGCACCATACATAATGCATTTGCCCCCAAATAAGGCTGCACATGATGACTGAAAATAAAGTCCAACCACAAAACATGCTCATATCCGCATAAACTTATTGCATCAGGGATATGATTATTAAAGGCATAAGCACAATATTCTGGATATGAAAATACCAACGCATCTAGCCCGGTATACTGCTGAAAAACAGCCTGATAACTGATTCGCTGCGTTGAACCTAATCCACTTCCTACAAATAACAAGGATAACAATTCATCGATTTCATCCATAAGCTGAGGCAGCGCGTAGCCAACCCGATACCATTCCAGCATCGTAAATTCAGGATTGTGAAAACGCCCCGATTCACCATTTCTGAAGGCTTTACAAATTTGATAAATAGAACCGCTGCCGGCGGCCAATAAACGCTTCATCGCAAATTCAGGCGACGTTTGTAGAAATAAATTCTGTTGTAACGATGGCAAACGGTACGCCGTGGTAAAAAAATCTAACTGAGGATCGGTACCGATACGACTAGACAATAATGGCGTTTCAACTTCAAGAACGGCACGCTCCGCAAAAAAACAGCGTGTATCATGAAGAACCTGCGCTCTTAAACGCAAAAGTTCAAAACTGCAGGAAGGCTGCCAAGCATCATCCACTATTCTTTAACGCGGGAAATATACTCACCGGTGCGGGTATCAACCTTGATCAACTCGCCCTGCTGTACAAATAGTGGCACCCTGACGACGGCACCGGTTTCTAGCTTAGCCGGTTTACCACCACCGCCTGAAGTGTCGCCACGCACGCCCGGATCGGTTTCAACAATGGACAATTCGACAAAATTAGCGGGAGAAACCGCCAATGGCGCATCATTCCATAAGGTGACGGTACAAAAATCCTGATCTTTCAACCACAAACTGGCATCACTAACGATTTTTTGATCAGCCTGATATTGTTCAAAAGTATCCTGCACCATGAAATGCCTGAATTCTCCATCGTTGTAAAGATATTGCATTTCAACATCGACCACATCAGCGCCTTCCAACGATTCACCTGATTTGAATGTCCGTTCAATCACTCGACCTGTTTTCAAATTTCTGATTTTAACGCGGTTAAATGCTTGACCCTTACCCGGCTTGACAAACTCATTTTCAATAATCGCGCAGGGGTCATTATCCAGCATGACTTTTAAACCAGCTTTAAACTCATTAGTGCTAAAAATAGCCATTTTATCCTCAAGATGACACAAAAATTAAAAGTCGCTCATTATATATGGAGCGGATAAGCGATAGAAACTTTAAATACGATTGAAAAAAAGTGTGATGTGGGTAAACACGGCTGATTTACCCACAAACATGATTAGTGACTGACGTCGACTTTTTCGCCTTTAGCTTGACCAATTTCTGCCAAGGTTTGGTTGAACCAAGGCGTATCGAGATTGAAAGGTTTACCGCCTTTGATGCGCGGAAATTCAATCGCACGCAAAACGCCGCCATTGTCTTCATCATGCCCCATCACGCCAGACTCACGACGCATAGCGCATTCAACAGCAAGATCGGCACATGATTTGATCAGGCGAATGTCTTCGATATTCGCAGCGGAAGCGCGTGCAAAATAACCTGATTTTTGCACCAATGTTTTTTCCGCACCAATCATCGCGGCAAATTGTTCACCGAACCATTTACCCGGATTGATAGCATCCAGTTTAATATGACCAAAGGCATCGCGTGGCACCTCTTCACCTTTTGCCTGCATCTGAGCCACTATCGCCTCGACACCTGCGCCTTCAGAAACAAAAATATTCACGCAATCGACCGTATCCATGACAGTACGCAGACGCTCTGCTTCGGCCGCCAGATCAATCGCCATTTCAGGTACAAAAACCGCATGAACTTCAAATGCTTTGCGATCCAGACCAAGCGCTGGCAACCACTCAGCACGATCAAGCATTTTGCGATATTCCAACGCCGTCGCCGCTGTCAACCAACCACAATTGCGTCCCATGACTTCGTGAATAATTAGCATACGCGGATTGGCGTTATTTTCTGCAACCACATTCCAGAAATAACGTGCGCCTTGCTCAGCAGCCGTCCAAGCGCCCAATGACTGCTTGATCGGATAAACATCGTTATCAACGGTTTTAGGTAAACCGATAACCGTTAAGCCATAGTTGTTTTTTGCAAGAAATGCCGCTAAGTCAGCCGCCGCTGTATTAGTGTCATCACCGCCGATGGTATGCAGAATATCGACACCATCTTTGATTAATTGGTCAGCGGCAACTTTTTGTGGGTCTTGACCTTCTTCAACGAGACCGCGCTTAACGCAATCGGCGATGTTGGTCAGCTTAACGCGACTATTACCGATAGGCGAGCCGCCGAAACGGTGTAAACGTCCTGCATGTTCGCGTATTTCGGGCGTAACCACATAAGAATCACCAAGCAAGAGACCTTTATAACCACTACGATAGCAAATGATTTCGATGGTAGGATCAATTTCGGTATAACGTTCGATAAGGCTACCGATAGCAGAACTTAGGCATGGCGCCAATCCGCCGGCAGTGAGAATAGCGACTTTTTTAGGTTTATTCATAAGAGTTTTAATATGAGATTATTTGAATTAATGTTCAGAACACCTGCATCGTTACCCCCAAAATACCAATAATGCAACCCCATTCCAGCACCAAAAAATCAGGCTTGCATAGAAAACCGGCAGTTAAACGTTGAATCTTGAGAATCCGATGGACAGAAATTTTACCATAAGGCCGATAAATATCTCCATGCACCAAAAAAGAAGAAAACCAGAGCAATGACACGAATCGACTAAAAAAAATGGGGCACCCCATGGATGTCATCTTTAGAGACATTCAAATACGCTACCCCCAAATAAGTCGCTGCTGACTCGACCAGCACATCCGCCCAAATAACCTTAACTTCGCCTTTTAACCCAAGTTGGTTAAATTCAAATACTGCTATCGTTCCTTCTTTAATATCAAGAGGTTCTGCCAAGCGAATCATTAAGCCATCGAACGAGGCATTAACCGAGACAAACTCATAATAAGTGTCATTTAATAAAATCCGCCCGACACCAGCCAGGTTTTTTCTATAAGCTTTTCTATGGTATTGCCATTTATCAACATAATAATCGACATTTTTAAACTCCAGAGCCAGCTCGATATGGTCATCCTCAGTCATATCGACTCTTACAATCCCGGCCTCGCCAGCCATCTTAAAGTCGGGAATGTACAAATCGATAATAGTCGATGCCGACATGATATTAAAAACAGATTTTAAATCATCGCCGTATAAATTATGGTTTAACCTTGCCAATACGCCTGTTAGCGAAAGGTTTTTAATAGTAACCGCTTGCTCCTTTTCATCCATAAAAATAACACCTTGTAGCTTCAAGTTTTTGCGATAATACCGTTTTGACTGTGAATTCATCTCTAACTCCTCATTGATGACTCTATATAACCTTTGCCTAACAAAACAGGTAAGCAATTATCATTTTTTATTAATATTATTTTCCTTCCCTCTTTCGAATTGTATAGGAAAAAGCATGCGCCCTCCGATCTCATGAAAAAACAGCTGATATTTCTTTTATTAGCGACATTGACCGCTTGTGCCACCCTACCGCCTCAAAATAGCGAGGATATTTGCGCCACATTCAATGAGAAAGACGAATGGTACGATGAGGCACGTAAATCCTATCAAAAATGGGGCGTCCCTATACCGGTTCTAATGGCTATCATGCACCAGGAATCACATTTTGTTGCTGACGCAGAACCGCCTCGGCCTTGGTTATTAGGCATTATTCCCTGGTTTAGAAACAGCAGTGCTTATGGTTATGCCCAAGCCAAAGATGAAACCTGGGATGCTTACCAAGACAGCGCAGGTAGCTGGGGTGCAAACCGTGATGAATTTGCCGATTCGGCAGATTTTATCGGTTGGTACTGCCACATCAGCCACACGAAATTACATATTGCAAAAAGTGATACCAAAAACCTATATCTGGCCTATCACGAGGGACATAGCGGTTATCAGCATAAATCCTATATAAGAAAAGCCTGGTTACGTCGAATTGCCGATAAAGTGGCCAACAAAGCCAAACAATTTCAAAAGCAATTAAACCAATGCAAAATGAAAACAGGCTAAAGCCAATTTTTTGATAAACTATCCTTTTTCATTTACATGACACAAAAAGGGGAAATCGTGAGAAAAATCCAAACTCAAGTCCTTTCAATTATTGTTGCCGCACTTATAGGAATTACAATGTTTTCAATGGCTAATGCCACTACACCCGAAGAAAATAAAGCGGCAGGTCTCGCTTTCCTGACTGCAAATGCTAAAAAAAGCAATATTGTAACGACCGCAAGCGGTTTGCAATATGAAATATTAACACCCGGCACGGGTAATAAATCACCTTCTGCGACCGACAACGTCACGGTGCATTACAAAGGCACAACCATTGACGGTGAAGAATTTGACAGCTCTTACAGCAGAGGCGAGCCTACCTCCTTCCCTTTAAATCGAGTGATTTCAGGCTGGACCGAAGGCGTTCAATTAATGACTGAAGGTGCCAAATACCGTTTTTACATCCCCTCCCAACTGGCTTATGGTGAAAATGGCGCGGGTCGCTCAATTGGTCCAAACGCGGCATTAATATTTGATGTTGAGCTGATCAAAATCCAGTAAACCACCCATCTTTCATTCGGTCGTGTGAATACGGCACTTCCGTAGCGTACAACCCAAAGCCTTGTCCTGCACAAGGCTTTTTATTTTAGTTTATGCCCACTTATTCATTATTTGCCAGTACGCCCAAGGCGATGGAACACCTTCTTGCCGAAGAACTCCAATCGCTAGGTATCGATAACCTCAAATCAACACTAGCCGGCGTGTCTTTTCAAGGCGATTTGGCAACCGCCTACCGCGCTTGCTTATGGTCACGGACAGCCAACCGAATTCTGCTGGTATTAAACACGTTTACCGTCAAAGACCAACAAGACCTGTATAACGGCGTACAAAAAATAGACTGGTTTGAGCACATCAACCCTGAAGATAGCTTCGCCGTCACTTTCAACGCAAAAAATTCAACTGTAATCAATAATACCCACTTTGGCGCCTTAAAAGTTAAAGATGCCATTGTCGATCAAATGCGTACACGCTTTAACACCCGCCCCAACATTGACACTGAACAACCCAATATTCGGATTAATGTCTACCTGACCAATGAAACTGCCCAGCTTAGCCTGGACTTGTCAGGAACCAGCCTGCACCGGCGCGGTTATCGAGACATCAATATTAAAGCGCCAATCAAGGAAAATCTGGCGGCGGCGATGTTATTGCGTAGCGGCTGGCCACAAATTGCCGCCGTGGGTGGCTCATTAATCGATCCGATGTGTGGATCAGGAACCCTGTTATTAGAAGCGGCAATGATCGCCGCCGATTACGCGCCCGGCCTGTTGCGTGATTATTTTGGCTTTATGGGCTGGAAACAGCACGACGCCGAATGCTGGACAAAACTACACACCGAGGCCGAACAACGCAAAACCATTGGCTTGACCAGACTGCCCGTTATTGTAGGCTTTGATCAAGACCGCCAAACCGTTAATGCCGCGCTAACCCATATCGCTAACGCAGGATTACAAAATAAAATCCATGTCGAGCGCCGCGATATTCAAGATGCCGCACCTGCTGAAAGCTGGAAACCCGGCTTGTTAATCTGTAACCCACCTTACGGCGAGCGCTTGGGCGATAGCGAAGCTACCGCCGAATTGTATAAAAAATTCGGTATTACCTTGAAAACGCATTTTATCGGTTGGCAAGCCGGACTCATTATCAGCGACCCTGAGCTGGGTTTTCGTATCGGTATTCGTTCCAAAAAACCCCTAACCCTGTTTAATGGCGCACTGGAATGCAAGCTATTGCGCCTGAACATTGATGAAAATGCTTTCTTTATTCCAAAAGCAAAATCAACAGCAGAACGCTTGCTAAAAGTAATGGAAATCCAACAACAGGCAAGCCACCCTTCTCCCACCGTTGATTCACCTGCCTTTAGCCTCAAAAGCGCCAATGACCATCAAGTCGCAACACCGCATGTTCAAAACACCGACTCAAGCCAAACGCTTAATGCGGTTGACTTAAAAGGTTCGCTGGACGAACTTGCGCCAAGTACCGCCGAAATAATCGAAACAAGTACCCTAACAGGCGCAACTGATTTTGCTAATCGTCTCAAAAAAAATCTGAAAAAACTATCCAAGTGGGCAAAGCAACAGCACATTCATTGTTATCGCATCTACGATGCTGATTTGCCTGAATATTCTGTTGCTATTGACATTTATCAGGGCGAACAAACCTGGGTTAATGTCCAGGAATACGAACCCCCAAAAACGATCGATCAACACAAGGCCGATCAACGGCTGGCGGCGTTATTAACCGAAATACCCAACGTGCTTGGCATTAATCGTGACCACATTTTTTTAAAAATACGCCGCAAACAACGCAGCACCGATCAGTATGAAAAACAGGGGGAAACCGGTCGATTTCATGGTATTGAAGAAAACGGCTGCCGATTATTAGTCAACTTTGAAGACTATCTCGATACCGGTTTATTTCTGGATCACCGACCGATACGGCTGATGATTCAGCAACAAGCCAAAGATAAACGTTTTTTAAACCTCTTCGCTTATACCGGCAGTGCGAGCGTCCATGCCGCCGTGGGTGGCGCCAAATCAACGACGACCGTTGATATGTCCAATACCTATATTAACTGGGCAAAAAACAACATGGCGCTCAACAAAACTTTTGGGCAACATGAATTTATCCAAGCCGATTGTTTGGAATGGCTGACCAAAGAAGCAGAAAATCCGCATAGCAAACACTACGAACTGATTTTTCTCGACCCGCCCACCTTCTCCAATTCCAAACGCATGGGCAGTGTCTTTGACATCCAAAACGACCATGTCCAGCTGATTCAACAGGCAATTAAATTGCTTGCACCGGGCGGCGTTTTATATTTCTCGACTAATTTCAGACGGTTTAAAATCGATATGGAAGCCTTATCAGACTTAAACGTAGCAGAGATTACCGCAGCAACGATCCCTGAGGACTTTGCCCGCAACCCAAAAATTCATTATTGCTGGAGGATAACAAGTCATGCGTAGAATTAAAATACTGATTTCCGGTCGAGTGCAAGGCGTTTATTTCCGCCTGTTTACGCAGAATAAAGCCAAGCATTTTGCGATAAAAGGCAGTGTTAGAAATCTGCCTGATGGTCGCGTTGAAATCATTGCGGAAGCAGAACGCGCGATCATGGAAAAATTCATCAAATGGTGTCATCGAGGTCCGATAACCGCGAGGGTAGATCATGTTGAAATTATTGAACTCCCTATCGACGAGGTATTAACGACCTTTGAAATTAAATAACGCGTAACAAGGTAAGGAATGAGCCTGACACCGTTCGGCAATAGGATGACTGGCAGTCATGTGTACCCATTCCTAAATAGCAACAGATCGGGATTAATTGAAAATAAACCATTGATTACCATACAAACTATATCTCCCTCTCCTTCCCATTCACCGCACCTGATACCGACAACAACATGGATCTTTTATTAGCATTTAAAGCCCTTATCTTAGGCATCGTCGAAGGTTTAACCGAATTTTTACCGGTATCAAGCACCGGTCACTTAATCCTGGTTGGCGATTTATTGCACTTCAACGACGACAAAGGCAAAGTTTTTGAAATCGTCATTCAAATGGGCGCCATCTTCGCGGTGTGCTGGGAATACCGCGTCAAAATTATTGACGTTATCCTCGGCTTGCCCAGCCAACGCGCAGCGCAAAAATTTGTGTTAAATCTAATCATTGCCTTCATACCGTTAGCAAGCTTAGGCTTATTATTCGGCAGCACCATCAAGCAGATGTTTTTCAAGCCGGTTCCGGTGGCATTAGCGTTCATCATCGGCGCCTTTATCATTATCTGGGCAGAAAAACGTGAGCATAAAATTACCATTCAGGACGTTGATGATTTACAGCCGATAGATGCTTTAAAGCTCGGACTGGCTCAGGCTTTTGCATTAATTCCTGGAACATCGCGTTCAGGCGCCACCATTATTGGCGGACTCTTATTAGGCTTATCACGCAAAGCGGCGACCGAATTCTCGTTTTTTCTAGCGATACCCACACTGATTATCGCCAGCCTGTATGACCTGTACAAACATCGCGATTTGTTGGACATTGCCACCGACGCGCCTTATTTTGCCATCGGCATGGTCGCCGCGTTTATCAGCGCTTACCTTGCAACCAAAGGCTTGCTGCGCTATATCAGCCACAATGACTTTCTTATTTTTGCTTGGTATCGTATTGCTTTCGGCTTGATTGTTTTGGCGACGGCTTATAGTGGGCTGGTGCAATGGACGGTTAATTAACCCCTACCCTTCACTGTGCTGTCATCAAACCTCATCACCTCGGCGTTAGCCGCGCATAACCCACCGCCGCATATTTATATCGGTTATAGCGGCGGTGTTGACTCTCATGTATTGCTGCATTTGTGTGCCGCCCTGCCCTCACTTAAACCAAAAATCACCGCCGTTTATATCCATCATGGCTTGCAAGCGGAAGCCGAATCATGGGGCAAACATTGTGAAATAACGGCTCAAGCACTCGCTATCAACTTTACCATGCAGCGCGTCCATGCTCATGCCAAACTAGGCGAAAGCCCAGAAGAAGCGGCCAGAAACGCCCGTTACCATGCCCTTAAATCGTTAATGGGTCGTGATGATGTGCTGCTGATCGGCCAACATCGAGAAGATCAACTGGAAACGGTACTACTGCAATTATTCCGTGGTAGTGGCTTGCGAGGCTTATCTGGAATGCCAGCAAGCATGACCTTCGGCGTCGGTATGTTGCTAAGACCGCTGCTAAACATCCCCAAACAAGCACTTGATGACTATGCCAAAAGCCAGGCGTTACAATGGATTGAAGACCCCAGTAATCAATGCAGCGATTATGATCGTAATTTTTTACGCAATAACATCGTACCCGCCTTAAAACAACGCTGGCCAGCACTGGATAAAACCGTGGCGCGATCAGCTCGACATTGCGCTGATGCGGCATTAATTATTGCAGAAGTCGCTGATGAATTAATGCCCACTGTCTTCAATACCGACGATAACACGCTAGACATTAACGAATTAAAAACACATTTGCCGTATCGACAAACCCTACTGATTCGGCAATGGTTTCAATGCCTTGGTCTAAAAATGCCAACACAACACAGTATTGGACGCCTACAAGCCGAGGTGCTGGCAGCACGGGAGGACAGTGATCCCCTCGTGTCTGCGCCGGGCTACTGTATTCGCCGTTATCGAAATAAATTGTATTGCTTGCCACCGGATGAACCGAGAACCCTGTTAAATACGCGCTGGGTTAAGGGGCAAACTTCACTCGCCATTACCCGACAACTAACGCTAAGTTGCCAACCGTCATCGACGGGAATCCTGCGCGAAATCTGGAACAATGCAAGCATTGAAATTAGCTGGCGTAACGGGGGTGAAAAAATTCGGCTGCCTAAACGTTACGGTCGCCATACCTTAAAAAAACTATTCCAGGAAGCCGGTATTCCGCCTTGGGAACGTGAATTAATACCGTTAATTTATCTCGATGGCAAACTGGCAGCCATCGGTGAGCGCTGGATAAGTGCCGAGTTTTATCATGAGAAAACCGACGAGTGTCTTATGCTAAGTAACGTGTACGACACACACTCGGCAACATAATAACTGCCAGCCCTCAAAGGACTGGCAGTCATGGCATCCTAACTTGACCTGAAAACGCTGTAACGATCATAAACCTAAAGCAACCGTTGGCTGAGTGGACTTGTACTGAGCGTTGTCGAAGTACGGTCGATCAAAGATTTCAAGTTAATGACAAGTGGAACTTCCAGAGACACCGTTCATCTGTTTACGCTGATTTTACAATTCCGAGGGTTGGGCAATAATAGCCAATATCTGTTCTGTATTTGAATTTTCAATGGTTTTAATGCGTTTGCCCTAGATAAATAGTGAAAACTCAAGAAATAGAATTGAAGCTTATGCTAGAATGCTCAGCCGTTTTGCCCCGATAGCTCAGCAGGATAGAGCGGTCCCCTCCTAAGGGACAGGTCGGCGGTTCGAATCCGCCTTGGGGCACCAGATACCAATACAAAGACATGCAACGAAGTACACAAGCCCGCATTCTGTAAGGATTAGCGGGTTTTTTTATGTCCAATAACGTGCACTAATGTCATTGACATACCCCAGTGCATGGGGGTACAAACGGGGGTACATTCAGTTATTGCAAATGAGATACCCCCAAATGCCGCTATCAGACACAGCATGTAAGAACACCAAGCCTAAAGACAAGCCGTATAAACTTACCGACGAAAAAGGCATGTTTCTACTGATAGCCTCGTCCAATACTAAATGAGTCTGAAGAAGGAACCCCGTATATCTAACGGAAAATGAGTCTGACAGACGCTTAAACCTCGTTCATGATAAGAGGATGAATCTAATCATGAACATAAAAGACCTAAAAACCATAGAGCAATTGGAACAATTTTTAACCGGCACTCAGCCCATCGCCTTTATGGTTGCCAGTGGTCAGGTTGATATTTACCTGGACATCCAGCGCACTCTGGTTAAGTTCAGATACCCCAGCCTGGATAAACGCTCA
>CANNKH010000057.1 GCA_947504985.1 Methylococcaceae bacterium
GGCAAGAATGCGTTGGTGAATAAGATGCCGGGTGACGAATGGCAGCGTTTTGCTAATTTACGCTTGTTGTATACGCTGATGTTTACTTATCCGGGTAAAAAGCTGTTGTTCATGGGCTGTGAGTTTGGGCAAGGCGCGGAATGGAATTTCAACCGTGTGCTGGATTGGTATGTGCTGGATTATGCGCATCACAAGGGGATTCAAACGCTGGTTAAGGATTTGAATCAGTTGTATCAGGCGCAACCGGCCTTGTACAAATATGACTTTAACCATCAGGGCTTTGAATGGATTGATTGCCATGATGTGCAAAACTCGATCATTAGCTACCGACGCAAGGATGGCGAGAATGAGCTAATTGTGGTGCTGAACTTTACGCCGGTGGTGCGAGAAAATTACCGTATTGGGGTGCCCAGGGAGGGACTGTATACGGAAATCTTTAATTCGGACTCCAGCTATTATGATGGCTCTAACATCGGCAATGCCGCTATCTGGGCGCAACCGATGCCGTGGATGAATCTGCCCCATTCGATTTGGCTGACTTTGCCACCTTTGGGGGCGTTGGTGTTGAAGGTACTTTAATATTCAAAATAATGAAGTTTACGAAAAAAGCCAAGCTAACAACTTGGTTTTCTTTGCGTTCTTCGTATCATCGATTAGCTGAAACACTGTTGGTTATATGGCTTGAGTCAACAGTGTTTCGGCACACCTCTGAGCTATTTTTCTCTTTTCCAACGCACCTGAGCAAATTCCAGCGCTTCTTGTATATTCAAATCACGCGTTGCGCCACCGGTTCTGACAAACAATTTTGGTGAACTTCCCTGAGTTAAAAATACCGGACGCAAAGCTGGCGTTATAATCAAACGGCATAATTCCTTATTGTCTATAACATGAAAAAGCACATGAACGTAACGGCATAAATCCGCGCCCAGATTCGCTGAAATAGCCGTCATAATAGCTTGTTCAAAACCATCCTGATTTTGTTTTTTTAACGTTTGATAGTCTTTTTCAAGACCAATAATGCTTCCGTCATCAGCTACGCCGATAAGCAAAGTACCGCCGTGATGGCTATTTAAAAAACCGGCCAGCGTTTTTAATACCACACCTTCAAGCAAACGGTTGATGCGTACTTGTTCAAGATCCCAACGAAAAGATGACTTGAACTCTAAAAATGGACCCTCACCTTGCAAAATAATGGACGGAATATCTTTTTGCAGTTCAGCTTTTAATTGGTCAATGCGTGACAAACGCTTATGTAAAACCCCGTAAATACCTACTGTTAGCAAGCCCAGCATGGCACCGATTTCCGCGTAAAATAAAATTAGTTCATTCTCGGCGACATTACCGCTTAATACTGATGCTATTTGACTAAAAACATACTCAATTGACGATAATTTATTGTTATTACTTTCTTGAGAGTAAATAAAGCTGTAGCTCGGCGCCAGAATAAAAACGCCGATACTCGCACCAATTAATGCCGCAAAGAGATAAAGTTTTAATTGCTGTTGCCAAAGTGACAACATCAGTAGAAAAAATCTTTTCATGAAACTGCAGGATTTTTTTGGTATGGAATTCGCCAGGATTTAGAACAAATCATCCCACATTGCATCCACTTTTTTAATAATCGCCTCAGACATGGCAATCGGCCTACCCCATTCCCGAGTCGTTTCTCCTGGCCATTTATTAGTCGCATCAAAACCTACTTTTGAACCTAAACCCGACACTGGGGAGGCAAAATCCAGATAATCAATCGGCGTATTTTCCAGCAAAGTTAAATCCCTAACCGGGTCCATGCGCGTAGTAATCGCCCAGATGACATCTTCCCAGTTTCGAACATCAATATCATCGTCAACGACAATAACAAATTTGGTGTACATGAATTGCCGTAAATACGACCAAGTACCCAACATCACGCGTTTGGCGTGACCGGCATACTGCTTTTTCATGCTGATAACCGCCATACGGTAAGAGCAGCCTTCCGGTGGCAAATAAAAATCAACAATTTCAGGAAATTGCTTTTGCAAGATCGGCACAAACACTTCATTAAGTGCAACACCCAGGATAGCAGGTTCGTCCGGCGGTCTGCCCGTAAACGTGCTGTGATAAATCGGCGCTTGACGTTGCGTGATGCGTTCTATGGTAAAAACCGGGAACTCATCGACTTCATTGTAATAACCGGTATGGTCGCCAAACGGCCCTTCCGGTGCCGTTTCGCCCGGATAAATAAAGCCTTCCAGAACAATTTCAGCACTTGCGGGAACTTGTAAATCACTGAGTAGACAAGTGGCAACTTCGGTTTTGCTACCACGCAACAAACCGGCAAAACCATATTCAGACAAGCTATCGGGTACCGGTGTTACTGCCGCTAAGATGGTGGCTGGATCAGCGCCCAAGGCAACCGCGACCGGGAAAGGTTGATCGGGATGTAATTTTTGCCATTCTTTAAAATCCAGCGCGCCACCACGATGCGCCAACCAACGCATAATAACTTTGTTTTTACCGATAACTTGCTGGCGATAAATGCCTAAATTCTGTCGTTCTTTGTTTGGCCCACGGGTAATTACTAAAGGCCAAGTAATGAGTGGTCCAGCATCTTCCGGCCAGCAGGTTTGTACAGGATAATCGCTTAGATCAATCTCATTACCTTGTCGAACCAATTCCTGACACGGTGGTGATTTGACGATTTTCGGTGCCATATTCAGCACTTGCTTGAATACAGGTAATTTTTCCAGCGCATCTTTCATGCCTTTAGGTGGCTCTGGCTCTTTCAAGTACGCCAGTAATTCGCCGATACCGCGTAACTCCGTCACCGATTCGGCGCCCATGCCCATCGCAACACGACGCGGCGTACCGAATAAATTAGCCAGTACCGGAATATTTGAACCTTTGGGGTATTCAAACAATAGTGCCGGCCCTTTTTGTTTTAAAACGCGGTCGCAAATTTCGGTCATTTCCAGATAGGGATCAACAGGAACAGTAATCCGCCTTAGCTCACCTTGCTTTTCCAGTTGCGCAATGAAATCGCGTAGGTCACGATATTTCATGCCTCAATGCCGTTGTGTCTGAGCAATGCATCGATCGATGGCTTACGCCCACGGAAATTAACAAACAACGCCATCGCATTCTCGCTACCCCCCTTTTCCAGAATGTGCGTTAAAAACGCATGTCCAGTTTCGGGGTCGAAAATGCCTTTTTCTTCAAATAATGAAAACGCATCGCTGGATAACACTTCTGCCCATTTATAGCTGTAGTAGCCTGCCGCATAGCCGCCAGCAAAAATATGCGAAAAACTATGGGCAAAGCGATTGAACTTCGGAGGCTTAACAACAGAGACCTGTTTTCTAACTTGCTCCAGTATTTCGTAAATACGCCCACCTTTAGCTGAATCGTATTCAAGGTGAATCCTGAAATCAAACAAACTGAATTCCAATTGTCTAACCATAATCATGCCGGCCTGAAAGTTTTTTGCTGCCAACATTTTTTCAAACAAACTATCTGGTAAAGGCTCACCTGTTTGATAATGTCCAGACATTAAGGTGAGTGCTTCTTTTTCCCAGCACCAGTTTTCCATAAATTGACTAGGCAGCTCGACCGCATCCCATTCCACGCCATTGATACCAGATACGCCCAAATAATCGACCTGCGTCAGCATGTGTTGCAAACCGTGGCCAAATTCATGGAATAGGGTCGTCACTTCATCATGCGTCAGCAAGGCGGGTTCATCACCCGTCGGTGGGGTGAAATTGCAGATTAGATAGGCGACCGGAATCTGGATACTGTCCTTATTTTTTCTGCGACCCACACAATCATCCATCCATGCGCCTCCCCGCTTTTTGGGGCGGGCATACAAGTCGATATAAAATTGCCCACGCACCTGACCCTTTTTGTCATTTATTTGAAAAAACCGCACATCAGGATGCCAGCTATCAAAGGCCGTCAATTCAGTAATCTGTAAACCATACAGCCGCTCGACAACAGCAAATAAACCGGGCAATACTCGCGTAACTGGGAAATAGGTTTTAACTTCCTCTTGCGATAATTGATAGTAGTGTTGGCGCATTTTTTCTGAATAGTAGCTCATATCCCAAGCTTGCAGATCGCCAATACCATAATGCTTCCGAGCAAATTCAGATAATTCAGTAAAGTCTCTACGCGCTTGTCGCCAGGATTTATCGGCTAAGTCTTCGAGAAAATCGATGACCTCTTGAGGCTTATCTGCCATTTTGGCAGTAAGTGACAACTCGGCATAATTGGCGAATCCCAGTAATAATGCTTTTTCATGGCGCAAGGCCAGCGTTTTTTCCATGATTGCGCTGTTATCCCAGCGTCCTGCATATGGACCTTGATCTGATGCCCGAGTAGCAAAGGCTTCGTAATGTTCACGACGCAGCTCGCGATTATCTGCGTAAGTCATCACGGCAATATAAGAGGGAAATTGCAACGTGATCATCCAACCGTCTTGCGCGTCATTTTCTGCCGTTTGCTTTGCTTGAGCCAGTGCAGAAGGCGGCAATCCCGCCAGCGCGTGCTCATCTGTGATGAACTTGCGCCAAGCATTGGTCGCATCCATCAAATTTTCTTCGTATTTACTGGCAAGATTAGATAATTCGAGGCTAATTTCTTTATAGCGTTGTTTTTTTTCAGCATTCAAATCTATGCCTGATAATTTAAAATCCCTTAATGCGTTTTGGATAATTTTTTGTTGCGCAGAATCGAGTGTTGTATAGGTATCGCTTGCAGCAATCAGTCGGTAGGCATTAAACAAAGACTCATTTTGCCCCATTTCTGTCGAATAATCGCTCAGTTTAGGCAAGCAGGCGTTGTACGCCTCCCTAAGCGCATCACTGTTAAGAACTGCATTCAAATGACTGACCGGCGACCAAGCCTTATTGAGTTGATCTTCCGCAGTTTCAATCGGATCAACCAAATTATCCCAAGTGTATATTGTATTTGCCTGCAATTGGCGATCAACAACAGCACGGGCAGAGTCAAGTAACTGTTCTATCGCTGACTCAATGTGTTCGGGCAGGATTTTTGAAAACAGGGGTAAGGTATTGGTTAATAAAGGATTGCTCATAGTCATCAGGAAAAAATGCTCATCGCTGCATTAATGCGCTTTTGTGCTTTATGCAGTACGTCCAAGGAAAAATCAGGGTTTAGCTTGCCGTTTTTTAATTTTGTATAGGCCGGTATCGAATTGATGTAAGGTAATCCTTTAGCTTTTGGCGTACCGATATAGCTGTGCAGTTTCGCCAATATGACTATATCAGTGAGGCTTAATTGGTCACCGCCACTTTCATAAAACCAGTCACTCGCATGTTTCGGCAGATTCGTCAATTCTTCAGAAAAACCCAGGTTACGCAATACCAAAGTGCCGGCTGCCGGACTTAGGATCGAAAAAACTGGCTCCAGTTCTTCCAAAAAACCATAATCTTCTTGATGTTGCCCCGCAAAATTGAGTACCGGGATTTCTCCAATATCGCAGATTAAACCGGCCAGCAAGGCGTCTTCCGGCTTCACTACGCCACTTTCATCGGCAAGCACAAAACTCAGGCAAGACACATGCAAACTTTGTTTCCATAGGCTTTGCATCTTCTTCATTAAAGCCGGATCCTTGCATTGGAACAGTTGCTTTAGACTAATCCCCATCACCAAATTACGGGTGGCATTCAAACCCAACCGTGACACAGCATCTTGACAGTTAGTCAAGGGGGATTCCGGCGCATACAGCGGGCTGTTCGCAACCTGAATCAGCTTGGTTACGATAGGCGCATCTATCTGGATAATTTTAGCCGCATCATTAACCCCAACATCTTTGCTTATCGCCTCTTTTAGTTTTATGGCGACATGAGGTAAAGAAGGCAGGCTCAATTTGTTGTCTTTATAGGCCTTTGAAAAATTCTGGAAAAAACGGGTTTCGGTAATGGACGCAGGCAACTTGAGAATATTCAGCTCATCCAAGGCATCACTTGCGCGGCTTTTATCCATCCAAAGCTGGATCAGTTCACCTGCAATCGAAAGGATAAGCACTTCAGTTTTAGCTATGGCCGTGGCACCACAAATTTTTCCGCTATTAAGCGGCAAATTGGCTAGTGTTGAGTCATCCGTCAACGTATAGCTATTGTCACAATCCGGAAGCAACTCGATACAGCCTTTGAGCAAGTAAAAAACTGAAGTGGTCTTTTGACCCAACCTGAAAATTACGGATTCGGCCGTGTAAGTCAAGGTTGTGTAGGCCAGATTATTAACAAACCCATCATCAAAGTCCCTGATTGGCACCAGTTTTTTCAAGATAGCCGGTGCTTGTTTCCCAGTGCTTACAGAAACGGGTTCAGAACAGATAAAAGGGTTATTTGGATCGGCGAGGGTCAGGCCGCTGTCCTTTGCAGGATTACTGTTTTCTGCATCCTGGAAAAAAATTTTAGTAAGCCAACTCATGATGTTCTCCAAGATAAACGTATCGTTACGCAATGACAAAAGTTTATTAATGCCTTGAATCTGCCGCCATCGGGGGGCACGCATCAAAAAATACAGCAGTCTTTGATAGATAATCATGCCAACTACGTTTATTTTTATCGACTAGAATCCATAAAAAACCCAATCCAAAAAAACTCAATGAAACTATAGCCGTAGTAAAGCGCAACAAGGCTTGCGTCCAGCTAATAGGCTGATGATCTTGCGTCAATACTTTTAATTTCCAAGCTCGTAAACCCAAAGTTTGCCCCCCATGCGTCCAAAACCATCCATAGAAAATAAAGCTTATGACGAGCAGATAACAGGGGTAAAAGAATTGTTGACGATTAAACGCCTCGCCCGCATTTAATGGCAGTAACACAGCGGTTGCGACAAAAAGAATCGCACACAACAGAATAAGATCGTAAAAAATGACAGCCAATCGACGCCAAAAACCAGGTGTGGATATTGAATCGCACGCTGGCTTTAGTCGCTTTTGCTTTTTTTGATGGGGCAATGCTTGGTGGGACACTAATTTTTAAATAACGCCAACTTTTGACCAAAATATAGACACATCGCCATCAACCCACCCAACATTGCGAGTGAAAATAGGAAAGGTGGCCGATGAAACAGAAGGATGAAGAAATCCGCTGCAAAAATACTGGTTAACAAAGGGTGGTCAATGAAGCCATAAAGAATCTTTTTGAACATAAAAATCCTGTCAAACACGCTAATGGTGAATGTGTAAAAAAAATGGTTGCCTGATCTTTTATCTGGTTAAATGCACGGTACATGCTTGCTAAAAATCAGTAATACGATTCTACTATATTCAAAAGGGGAATGTAAAAGAAAAGAAACTTGCCCCTTGGGCTGGAATTTATTCAAATGATATGATTAACATAATAAAAAAAACCAACATTGGTGTAACACCTATTTTAAGCTTCTTTAAAAGATTTATTCAGTCAACAGGCCATAACACTGAACAACCCGTCGCCCGAAAAATAAAAATATATGCACGCTCAGAACATTGTATTTCACGGGCACAAATCAGCGCCAATGCTTTAAAGGTCTTGTACAGACTGCAAAAAGAAGGCTTCGAAGCCTATCTAGTGGGCGGTTGTGTACGTGATTTATTATTGGGGCGAGAGCCTAAAGATTTTGATGTCGTCACTGATGCTGATCCTGAACAAGTCAGAAGGGTATTTCGCAATTGCCGTATTATCGGGCGCAGGTTTCGTCTGGCACATGTCCATTTTGGAAAGGAAGTCATTGAAGTTGCGACGTTTAGAGGCGCTGCAGATGAGCAAAATGACAAGCAAGTACTTAACAATGAAGGGCGTTTGTTACGCGATAACGTCTATGGCACCATTGAAGAGGATGTCTGGCGTAGGGATTTTACAATCAATGCGCTTTATTACAACATCAAAGACTTTTCAGTGGTCGATTATGTTAATGGTATGGCTGACCATGAAGCAGGCACACTCAAACTAATAGGAGATACTGAAATCCGTTTTAGGGAAGATCCGGTACGCATGTTAAGAGCGGTTCGTTTCGCAGTTAAACTCGGCTTTAAGATTGATCCTGATTGTGAAAATGCCATACATGATGCTGCTGAATTATTAGCTAGCATACCATCGGCACGTCTTTATGACGAAGTAATCAAGCTGTTCTTGTTCGGCTATGCGCTACAAACTTTTGAAAGACTCAGACACTATGGGCTATTTCAAGTGCTATTTCCTGATACGGAAAAAAGCTTGGCGGCGGAAGAAGATGGATTCCCCAAATTACTGGTTATTAGAGCATTGGAAAACTCGGACAATCGCATTGCAGACGGAAAAACAGTAACGGCTTATTTCTTATTTGCTGTTTTTTTGTGGGAATCAGTAAGCAAGTTGGCTAAAGAAAAAATGGCAAAAGGTCTGGTTGAGTTTATCGCTTATCAGGACGCCGCCAATGAGATTATCGCCAAGCAAACAAAAATGACCGCACTTCCTCGCCATATCAGCTTGGCTATGCGTGAAGTATGGAGTTTACAACCAAAATTTAATATCCGCATTGGCTCAAAGCCAAGCCGCTTACTGGCACATCCTCGCTTTAGAGCTGGCTATGACTTTCTAGTGTTGCGTGCAGAAACTGGAGGCGCCGAGTCTGAGCTAGCCGAATGGTGGCAGCGCTATCAAAATGCCGACGAAACCGAACAAAGGAAGATGACTCAGCCCCAAAGAAAAAACCAAAACAATAAATCAGGGCGAAAAAGAAGTTATCGCAAACGACAAAATAGTAATAGTGCGGCAAATTCAGAAGATTAATCCTTATTACGCTTATATTTGGTTGATCACACGGTATCTCATTCCAGCACGACCTCATTATCATTTATCCCTCGCACCACTGAGCTATTTAAAAAACGCAACGTATAGCCCGCTGGAGACCAAGGGATCAATCGACCTAAAAACAGGGTAGATGGAAGTCGGCAATGGTACATTACACTTTTAAGCGCATTAAACAGCCATGAAAACTTCTATAAATCAAAATATTACCGCCTATATAGGATTAGGCAGCAATCTCGCAGCACCTGTCATACAAATTAAATCTGCACGCAACGCCATTGCAGCTATTGCTGGTATTAAAGAGTTGGCTTTTTCCAGCCTTTACCAAAGCTTACCAATGGGTCCTCAAGATCAACCCGATTATGTCAATGCGGTGATGTGCGTAGCAACTGGTCTGTCTCCGACAGATTTGCTACGCGGCCTGCAAAACATTGAACAAGCTCAGGGACGGATAAGAAGGGGCGATCGCTGGGGCGCCAGAACATTAGACCTTGACCTTTTGATATATAGCACTCAACTTATTGAATTACCAGAATTAACAGTTCCGCACAGTGGCATTACCGAGCGTTCTTTTGTACTGTATCCCTTGTATGAAATCGCCCCACAACTGATTATTCCGGGTAAAGGCAATATTGCCGACCTGATTGCAAATTGCCCTTTGGCAGGACTGAAACGTTTGGATTAATATGAATCACTCTACAGTAAAACCACTATCAGTCACTGACTTGTCAAGCATGAAGCAACGCGGTGAAAAAATCAGTTGCTTAACTGCTTACGACGCCAGCTTTAGTGCATTAATCGATCATGTCGGTATCGACATAATGCTGGTTGGCGACTCTTTAGGCATGACTATTCAAGGACATGACACAACATTACCCGTCACCATCACTGATATGATTTATCACACGCAATGTGTCAGCCGTGCCAGAAAACGTACATTTATCATCGCCGATTTACCGTTTATGAGCTATCCAACACCGATTGCCGCTGCCGAAAATGCAGCCAAGTTAATACAGCTCGGTGGCGCACAAATGATAAAACTTGAAGGTGCAAAATCGAATATTGTCAGCTTTCTTGTCGAGCAAGGTATACCCGTATGCGGTCATTTAGGTCTACTACCACAGCATATCAACCAACTCGGCAATTACACTGTGCAAGGCAAAAATACGGTTGAAGCGGAAAAAATCCTCGCCGATGCGTATCAATTAGAACAATCAGGCGCTGCACTCTTAGTGCTAGAGTGCATTCCCGCACAACTAGCCAAAGCAATCAGCATGAAATTAAGCATTCCCGTTATTGGCATAGGCGCAGGCATTGATTGTGACGGACAAGTGCTAGTGCTTCAGGACGTGCTTAACATCGGTATAACCAAGCGCCCTCGCTTTAGCAAAGACTTCATGCGACAAGCTGAAAATATTGAATCGGCCATCAGCGCTTATCATCAGGCTGTCAAACAAGCCCAATTCCCTACCAATGACCATAGTTTTTAAGATTGATGCTTACCGTAAATACCCTATTTGAATTGCAAACAGCTATTAAAGTCTGGCGCTTAGCAAGAGAAAGCATCGCTTTTGTACCAACGATGGGAAATTTACATGCTGGACATTTGCAATTAGTGAACGTCGCAAAAACAAAAGCCGATAGAGTCATCGTCAGCATTTTTGTCAATCCTACACAATTTGGTATTAACGAAGACTTTGATAGCTACCCGCGCACCGAACAGGAAGACAAGAAAAGCCTTAAAACGGCTGGCGCTGATTTGTTGTTTCTCCCCCCAAATACAGAAATCTACACACCCGATACGCAAACAATTGTTTCCGTAACCGGTATTTCTAACCGCTACTGCGGTGCCTCAAGACCCGGTCATTTTGATGGTGTCGCAACCATTGTCTGTAAATTATTCAATATGGTTCAGCCCACCATTGCCGTATTTGGACTAAAGGATTTTCAGCAATTAACCGTTATCCGCATTATGGTAAGAGACTTAAATATACCTGTTCAGATAATTGGAGTAGAAACAGTAAGAGAACCTAGCGGCTTGGCAATGAGTTCCAGAAATGGCTATTTAACCGCTGAAGAAAAAGCTATCGCGCCACTACTTTATCAATCTTTAATTAACGCACGCGACACTATTCTTGCCAAATACCTGCCATATTCCAAGATAGAACAACAGGCGCTAGGATTTTTGCAACAAGCAGGATTTCAACCCGATTATTTTAGTATCTGCCGCCGTAGTGATTTAGATAATGCCAGACAAGAAGATACTGATCTGGTTTTGTTAACGGCAGCAAGGCTCGGAAAAACAAGGTTGATTGATAATATTTGCTTTCGGAAGAGCTTAGAGTAAATAGTATAGAACCTTCAAATTCGGATTGAACAATGCGGTGTCATAAGAATTAAACTGACCGCGCTACACTAATTTTCCATACAGCGGATTAACTCAATCCCGCTAAAAGTTGATGCAGTATGTAAATTAAAGGATAATTGCGCGTTTTTAACGTATTTATATTGTTCAATTATGCAAATTACGATGCTTAAAGCAAAATTACATAGAGCGACTGTGACCCGTTCAGAATTGGGTTACGAAGGCTCATGCGCGATTGACAGCGCTATTCTTGATTTGTCAGGCATCAGAGAGTACGAACAAATCCAGATTTACAATATCAATAATGGCGCACGCTTCACTACTTACGCTATTCGCGCTGAAGCAGGTTCAGGGATTTTCTCAGTCAACGGCGCAGCGGCACGCTTAGCTTGTCCAGGTGATTTGATTATTGTTTGCGCCTACGCTGTATTAAATCAACAGGAAGCAGATCTGCACAAGCCCACTCTTATTTATTTCAATCAGAACAATGAAATGCTACGTTCTGCGTCATCAATTCCTGTTCAATCAGCATAAAACGGCTTTTTATACACTTGGAATTATCAAAAATCGTCGTTCCGACATTCCATCCCAGTGAAAATGACACATTGGCAACCCGAAAAAAAATAAACCATCGACTTGCATAGGTCGCTAACTCCGCTTAGCCATCGGTGGTTTATTTTTTGAGGATTGTCTGATTAACAGTTGATGGTCAGCAAATTTCTTAAGAAACTTCTATAGCTATGCTTTTGGCAAAGTAACCCCTGTTTGACCCTGATATTTACCACCTCTATCTTTATACGAAACATCGCAAACTTGATCTCCTCCAAAAAACAGCATCTGAGCTACGCCTTCATTAGCATAGATTTTTGCTGGCAAGGTCGTGGTATTTGAAAATTCTAGGGTCACATGCCCTTCCCATTCGGGCTCTAAGGGCGTGACATTAACGATGATCCCGCATCTGGCATAGGTTGATTTACCAAGACAGATAGTCAACACATCGCGGGGAATACGAAAATATTCGATAGTTCGGGCTAGTGCAAATGAATTAGGAGGAATAATGCAGACATCAGATTTGATATCAACAAAGCTACTTGAATCAAAATCTTTCGGATCGACAATAGCAGAATTGATATTGGTAAAAATCTTGAATTCATCCGAACAACGGACATCATAACCATAACTTGATGTGCCGTAAGAAATGACTTTACCTTGTTCAGAATCCCTAACTTGACCGCTTTCAAACGGTTCTATCATACCGTGCAACTCCGCCATCTGGCGTATCCACTTATCCGACTTAATGCTCATAACTTGTTGACTACCTTAATAAAAAATTGTCGATTCTAGCACAAAATGCCCTCACAGAAACACCACATTTCTGCTCATCAAACTGAATAGTTACACTCAACTTAACCACAATTTGCTAATCGGCAACTGATTCCGATTTATGAATTGAACGCTTTTTGCTTGAAGAAAATGATTGTGCACAGGCTGCACCCATCAATAAGGCATAGGTATAAGGGATAGCCGGAATCTGCATACTAAAATCAACGTAAGCATGAGCCGCAATTAAGCAGGTTGCCGCCAAACCGGTTGCTGGATAAACCCAATCCCTTTTTCTAACCAATAAACCTTTAAAACAAATACCAGCTAATCTTAAAAAACAATAAAACAAAGCAAATGCAGCAGGAAAGCCAAGTTCAAAAATACTTTCTAAATAAGTATTATGGGCATAATCCCATACCAGAGGCTGACTTAAACTGCCTGCGATATCCAAAGACTTATATAACGGAAAA
>CANNKH010000058.1 GCA_947504985.1 Methylococcaceae bacterium
AGCAGGCACATCGGCAATCGACTTGCCATCAAACAGCGTTTTAAGCTTGCCATCAACCAAGCTTACCCCCAATTTTTGCGAAGCATCGGGTAGCAAACTTACCATACCCACCGACGTAATGGAGGGCAAGGTAGCGAACGCAACCGATAAACTGGTGTCGGCATCTTCACTTAACTGCTTATTTAACTCATAACCCAGCTCATAGCGCAGCGCGTCAACCATCATATAGGCAACGCGATAACCACTGCTTTTAAGTAGCGGTTCAAGCTTCGTGTCAAAAACTTGAGTATTGGCAAGAAAGCCTTGTGGCGGCCAACCTGCATTATCGACAAACGCTGTAAATTTAAACTGTACCGATTCAACTAACTGTCGGTAAACCTTGCGTATCTGCTCAATACCGCCCGGCATTAAAGCCTCAATATCAGGGCAATCATTAACCGCTTGCTCAAATTCGCGATGCCGTTGATCAGCTTTACGCAAGGATGTTTGGTAAAACTCAATCAGCGTAGCCAGTGATTTGCTATAAGTGCTCAGTTCACGCTGTAAATCATCACACGTTTCCATCAGGCGTTGCGCGGATTTAAGTAAATCCCAGCTGGCTTGGCTATCGCTTTTGGCAGACCAAACCGAATTGGCGTGTTCGTTGATTAAAAGTCGTGTGCTATCACCATCACCAGCAAGTAATGCCTGAATAGCTTGTTTAAGATAGCTCCGCTCTTCAAAAGGGAAGGTGTCGCGGCGACCTAATTTAAGGATATTGGCGCAAACGGTATCCAGGTTAAGTCCCTTTTCAATTCCTTGAGCCTGCTCAATATACAAGTTTTGAAAATCCGCATGTTTACGAAGATTATCGCCTAGATCTTCAACAATCGGGCGAGCGGACATTTTCGCTTTAGGCACATCAATTAAACTTGGTGGAATGTCTTCTTTAAGATCAAAAACAAACTCACTAAACAAAACAAAACGCCACAATTCCTCGATAACAGCGGAACAATTAGTTTGTTTGGTGCGTAAGCTCATTCCCAAAACACTAGCAAAAAGACTTTGCGCTTCCGATAACCAACTGTCTTGCGCGGCAAGTTTGCTTTGCACCTCAGGGCTTGCCACCATCAACTTAAATAAAAGATTCACCGCACCTTCAGCACCTAGAGCCGCTTGTAAAGTAGGCCAATTGGCACCGCTACCCATCGCATTAATGACATCAAAGCTCGGTTGGCTATTTTTCTCAAACAAAGCCCGTATTTCCGTCGCTTGATCGGGCTTGGCTTTTAAGCAAATATCGATGAAGTTATCCCCCGAACGTTCCGGGTCAGGAAAGATAGCACCTGCCACCGCATACAAAGCGAACGGGTCTTTCTGCTTTTCTTCTTCCTCTAGTGGCGCACGCTTAGGGATATACAACAATAATTGCTGCCCAGAAGCTAAATGCGACAGAGACTTTATCGCGTGTTGACGTGTTGATAAACTGCCTTCGGAGACATCAATCACGGTACAGCTTTCAGATGCCATATCAGCACAAATATCTCGGTATCTAAGCGCTTTGTCATATACCACCAGTACGCTGGATTCAGCTAAACGACGTTGGAGAATATCGTTTTTGATATACGTTTCAATGCTCATTCAAATGTCCCATCGCTTGAATTTTAGCTTGAATATAAGCATTCAACTCGCCATCTGATAAGGGCTTAGGTTGCCATTCCCGTTTTTTATTACGGCCTTTGATGACATCTATTTCATGCCATAAATCATCTTCAACATCATGAGCAATGGCTAAGCTGCGGTCTTGGTAACATTTGCGTAATACGCGTACTGGCCAAACTGAACAAGCTAAATGCGACCAATCAGCTCCCCCTTCTTCTAATTTTTCCCATGTTTGTTTAAGCTTATTTTGCCATGTTCTATGTTGAAATAAGCGCCATAAAGGCGCGGCAGTTATTTCTATACCGTCATGTAGGTTTGGTTTCCAGAATTTAGCGATACGTAACAATTCATCACGAAAGTCTTCTAATTCAGCTTTTAAATCGGTTAAACGATCAAACTCCTTTTCTTCATCTTTATTGCGTGAGTGCTTATCTCGTAATATTACTAATTTTTTATTGACTGATTCTAATGAGGGCTCAACAAAATCGTTTACACAGGTAAAAAGAGTTTGATCGCTTAAATGATGATAATAAAGCCAAAGCGTATATGAACCAGAAAGAGTTTGTAATGGCCAGTAAACAGGACTAGCACGCCCTGAACAGGTATACCTTTGTAAGTGAAAATCAAAAAATAACCTATTGTGTACAATATATTGTTCAATATTCTCTAGCTTTAAGTGGGTAATAGAAAAATTGATAACGTCACTTTTATCTACTTTTTGTGTTTCATATATCAAATATTGGGATAAATTTTCAGAAGAAATTATATCTTTATTAAGTTTTTTTTCTGTACTCAGACAAGAGCTATTAACCAGCCACCTACCGAATGCTAAACCAACACAGTAGCTTAAAAAATCATTAACTAGATTAGTTATAATGTTTTCTTCGTTCAGATTACTCCACCTGTACACCCCTTCTTTTGGTGTTTTGTTAGCATATTCATTAAGTTCATTCAATGATAACGCATCTTTAATACCATAATATTGTAATGACAAACAATCAACTTGATTATGTAATAATTTTAAATCTCTTTCAGATTCTAATAATTTTGATTTAAAATCACTCACAGCAGATTTTGTATCTTTATGAATATTAAACAAATAAGGTTGTTTGAAATAAATTGTTGTTTCGTCTTCGGCGTAATAGTATTCTTTAATTAAAATTATTTTTCTAACAGCATCTATAATATTTATTTTTATATTACTGTTCGAGTTAATATCAGGTATTGGAAGTAAATTAACATAGCCAGAATACTTATGCTGCCCAGAATAAGTGTTTAATAAACGGGAGGTAAGCGTTGAATTTAGAAGGCCAAGAATTAAAAATCTGTCATTATCAGAATCAATTGGAATACACTGACCTTCAACTGTGAATATAGTGTCTTTTTCAATTAAATGAGCATCAAGAAAATCACCTCTTTTACCAAAACCAACACCTTGTTTAAAGTGTTTATCTTTATTTTGTATTCTATAGGAGTACGACGTGAAGTTTTCAGAGCCAATTTTACTATAAGAACCGAATCTCACTATTTCTCTTTTTGGATTAGAGTATCTGGTAAATGCTCCGCCGTTATATAGATAACAAAATTTATTTTCTGCTCCTAACTCTTCATTGGTTGATACTTCCCAAAACAATCTAAAATGACGATCAGACTGAAGTTGATGCCCAGTATATGCCGTAAAGCCATTTTCATTATAAGAGTCATAACGTGCAAATAAAGACAATAAGCCATCAGGTAAGTCATAAACTAAAGCTGAATTTGGAAACTTTATAAAATTGCCAGTTTTATGAATATAAATTTCATTATTAGTTATCTTTTTTAGTAGGTTAATTCTTTTATCTTCAACTACTTCATTCCTAACATCAATAAATAACGTTTCACTTTGTGGGGAAGCGTTACCTTTTAAAATAATTGAGGAAACCTCTACATTAGCATCTAAAACAGCCCACCCCAAGTCGCATACAAATTCTAAAGCTCCTTTACTCAATAGAACACCATTTCTGAACTCTTCATAAGTAGACTTATTCAATGGACTTCGATCAATTACAGAAGCAACAAATCCTGTAGAATTTATTAAATTAAAAAGCCTTTCAGTAAAAGCGCAAAGAATATTTTTATTCCAATACCTATAGGTTTTCTGGATGTATCCGCTAGCGATTTCGGATGATTCACCAAACGGAGGATTCATTAACACCACATCAAACCGTTTATGACACAATTCAATAAAAGCAAAACCTTTAGCCGCATCGTCAGCAAATAAACGCTTTTGCCCGCTTTCGTCTGTCGTTGCCTGTTGCGCATAATCAGCCAAGGCCGTTAATATTTTTTGCTCTGCCTGTTCCCAAAAGCCTTCATCATTAATATCACTGACATCAAATTCGATTTCGCCACGTTGTTTGGCGATTTTGGCTAAATCAGGAAATAGGCTAAATGCTTGGTTTTGTTGCAGCCATAATGCTTTCGCTTCAGCAATGGCATCCTGAATTTCTTGTTCAATTTTAAGTAAGGTACCAGCTTCACCCGCCAATTCCATTTTCTCAAAAATGACTTCAACTAACTGACCTAATACGGTTGGCTTTAATGAAGCGGTAAATTCTTGTAAGAGTGCTTTTTCACCCGGCATAGGCTCTGCACAGACAATATTTGAACGCTGAATTTTTGGACGATTTTGCGGTTTAATGCCTGCTTGTTGCCAGCTATTGTGTGCCCGTAGCCATAAAGAAAGCCCTGCTATTTGTACCGCACGCGGGTCGATGTCTACACCGTGAATATTATTTTCAATAATCAAGCGTGGCACATCGATTAAGAACTCAGCTTTATCTTTATATTCGCTGGTAATCGGCGTTTTATCATGCTCCCGTGTAAAAACCGCTGTGCCTTGGGTTGCTTCAATATCCCAAGCTTCGCTATAAATCGCTTCAAATAAATCGAAGGCATACAGGCCAAAGTGCATAGAACCACACGCGGGGTCTAGCATACGAATATCGCGGGGGTCTTTGAGTGCGCGATGCTGGATATAAACGGTTTGTTGTAACAATTCCTCTTGCGATAGTTCCAGGTTGTCTTCTGGCTCTGGAGCTATTTCATCGGGTGCTAAAAACCGCTCATTCGGTCTACGCACCAAGTATTTACAGCTTTGCGTTAATCCGGTTTTACCTTGCGTCATTTCATACCAGATTCGACCCAAGGTATTGTCAGTTAAAAACTCTACGACATAGCGAGGCGTAAAAAACTGGTTACGAACTGCAAGCTCCCGACTATTACGGGGGGCTTGGGATTGCTCACGCATTTTTTTGCGTTCTTCTTGGGTGTTGAAGTATTGGTATATCCAGCCTATCGTTTCATCTTCTGCCCACAGCGGCGCAATACTTTCATCATTAATAAGCCCCAACAGCTTTAGTAATATGGGCGAACTCGGAAATAAGCGGCCTTGTACTGAAAAGCGATCAAATAACACCGATAAATCCAGTGAAAATTCATCAAATAGGTTAAACAAATAATGCCTATACGCATCGCCCGTTTCTCCTAAGCTATTTCCGGCAACGCGATGAAAAAGTTGAAAGCCTTTGGAGTCATAACCTTTAGCCAGAGATTCAATTAAAAAACCTCGCGCTTCGCTCATTCTCAGTGCCGCTAAACGGTTTAATACGGTAAAGGCTTGTTCCCTGACAATGCGCTCAATAGCGGCGGCATTCCGTGATTTTTCTTTACCTTTTTCTGCATTGGCAAGGTAATGGGCTAAGGTGTCGCGTAACAGATGGGCCGTTTCTTGTTGATTGGGCGTTAAGCCCGATAGGGTCTGAATGTTGGCAACTTCACCTGTTTTAGGATTCATGCCATAAGTGGCTTGGAGTTGGCGGGTAAATTCTTCAGCCAGCAGTGTACGTGCATCAGCGACAAAGCGTTGTAAGAGGTTTCGGGTCTTTTGATCAAATGCCATGTTAGGTTTGCCTTTACGCTTCTATGTCCAAGTGAATTTCTATTTCGGGATTTAGCTCTAGGTCACCTTTTAGTCGGCGCAGTGTTTGGATTAATTCTTCTACCTGAACGGTTTGTGTCATTATTTTTGGAATAGTGATTTTACGTTCGATTTTAGTTTTTCCTTCTTTTTCGTATTTTGCTTTTTCGTCGGCTACGCGTTCAGCACGCTTTTGCTTAGCCTTATGTTCAACTGCCTGTTTAATAGTTGTAATCTGGCTTTGAATATTAAATTCTTGAGTCAATAACTGCTGTAGCCCGTTTAAGTCTTTATTTACTGTAAAAGCAAAATTTTCTAATTTTTTGAGTTGTGTTTCTTTTTCATCAACTGTCAGTTCACTCCATCCAGGTTGCAGCGACAACTCATATTGCGCCGCTTCAAGGCGTTTTGTTTGTTCAGATTCAAGGCTATCCACCGCTTGACTGATAGCTGATTTTAAAGTCGTTAGGATGCTGCTGAAGTTTGCACTGTATTGAAAGAAATCAGTTTTATTTGAGTTGTCAATGTAGCCCTTTAATTCATCAGCAACATCACGTTTTAATTGTCCTGGTACACCCGTTTCAGGCAAGAATTCAATCGCTGTGATAATCGTTTTGAGTTCTTTTAAGGTACTATCAAGCCCTTGCTTAAAAGCAAATTTTAATGCCGTTGCCCATTGTAATGATGAAAATACCTGGGACTCTTCAGCACCTAAACGTTGCGGAGCATCGGAGGCATCTGAAGCAAGCATATCGGCTAAATCTTGACTTAGGCTATCTAAACGTCCATCGCCTGGAATCCCCATTGCTTTTAGTTTTTCAACTAAAGGCGCAAATTCACGTTGAGCTACATTAAAGTAACGAACTGCGGCTTTGCTGATGTCGTCTTCCATCGGAAATACGGTATCTCCGGTTAATTCCGTTAAACGTTCTGCCGCTTTTAAGCACACTTCAGGAGATGGCCCGTCATCCCGCACATTAACCCCAACGACTTTAAAGCTATTATTGGTTTTAATCGCGTCGATTGATTTTTGCCCTGAACTGGTTAATTCAGTACCCGATATTTTCAGCTTAACCATGCCGCCAATAAACATGGCTGCCACTAGATAACGTAAAGTATCTGGCGACCAGCCGAACGGCGGAATCGAGAAATAATCAGATAATGTTTTGCCATCAACACCGCCACGCGTATCAATGTAATCTTTAATACTGGTAATCGCTTGGTGGCTTTCGTTGATTTTGAATTGTCCCCCTGATTTAACGACCAACTGTAAAGGATCGATTTCAGTGGTAATGACACTTAAATTGTCTGCCCGCATAAATCGTTCAGCGGTATCCGTTTGTACACGGACAGGGGCTTCTTGGTAACGGTCATAGACTTGTTGGGCAACATTCGCCAGGTGTTTTTTGTTGGCCTCCAATAATTCTTGGCTGTAGCCTTCAACAGCCGTGGCATTACCTCTAAAAATAAACTCACCATTGATTAGGCTTCTACGAATCACTTGCTGTAATTTTGCCGTTAAATTGGCGGATCGATCAATTTGGGCGTGACAATAGTCTTTGATTTCTTTGTCGGCTTCATTGCGATAACGGTTGGCGATTTCTTGACTACGGTAAATCTCGTTACACAAGTCATCAGCTTCCTGGGCTGTCCTTGCCAGTAGGTAAATGTCATTACGATGATGTCTTGAAGCGTCAACTAGCTTTGCCCGCCAGCTGTCAAAGTCCACCGATGCGACAAACTCAACCACTGTTTGCACGTCATTTCTGTCGCCATTGAGCTGCTGGGTCAATCCGGCATCATTTTGGTATTTAATGCCAGTCGTCACTGTCAACGAGTCACCTAATCGTGCAGCGGGTAATGGGCTTAATACTTCTTTTAACGCTAAGTTACTTATTTTCCTCAGCTCAATCGATTGCAGTCTGAGTTGATGGCGCTCTTGCTCAATATCGTTAAGACGTTCACTAAAGAAACAAAGCTCATTGTCTTTTTCGGCTAAAGGGACTTTGGGATCATTAAGCAAGTCTTCTATGGCTTTATTAACGGCTTCTAACTGCGACTGTGCTGCAACATTACCGTGCATTAGCGCTGCTACGTTAGATCGCGTAATAGGCAAATTGTTGAGTATTTCAAGTAAGGCAACCGTTTTAGCAACACCTGTGTGCGTTTCAGAATCAAACCAGTTTGATTGGTTTAAGCGATTAACGGCCTTATGCTTGGTTGCAAATGCTGCGCCGATGTCTTTTTCTAGTGCATCGTAGAGTGTTACAGAGGATGCCAGCCAACCAATGTCTTGTTCAGCGATGGGCTTTTGCTCATCAGTGCCTTCTACTAAAACATCATGTATGACTTTGATGGCTGAACGCAGACCTATCCCACCTGTTGATTTTGCCAGTACGCCTAATAAATTCAGTAAGAGTTCAAAATGTGCTGGCAAGAATGGGTATAAATTAATGAAGCTTCTCTCATCAAAGTCGGCTTCGTAATATTTATTCCCTTCAAGCTTGGTGCTATAACGCAAAGACTGTCCATAGCTGTTGAACAAGGAACGTAGTTGATCCTCGCCACTGGCAGATTTACCCAATAGGCGTAAATAACAAATTTCTTTAATGTCACTGGATTCAAGACGGAGTGGTATAGGGAAGCGGTCTTTCAGTTTGTACAGTTCTGGTGAATTAAGCGCCGCACTTTTATCATCTTCAGTTAGTGTCTGTTGTGCCGTTCCAAAAATCCAGACTTTACCTTTGCCGATACGTTTAATGATTTCAGCAAAACCCTGGAGTTTAAAAATTAACTTCTCTCTAGGACCAACGTAGTTACCGATTTCATCAAAAATAAAAAGGCAATATTCTTTTCCACTGGTTTCTCTTACGATGTCGATGATTTCCTGGGCTTGCTGTTCTTCTGTAACAACAAACTCTTCATAGTTAGTTTTAAAGCTATCAGGTTGAGGCCAAAACTTCGGATACATCTGACATGCAATCTCAGGAATAATATAATCTACAACAGATGGGTCATCTTGATAGTTTTTCCAGCTTTCTCCGTCAAGCATGTCAGAGAATTTTTGTTCAAATTCTTCGAGCCGGTTATCTTTTCTTAATTTACGCTCAAAAGATGCGACTTTTAAATTTCGTGAATAGCCAGCCCAGCGCAAGGTTTTATAATATAAAACGGTTGCGACATCTTTCATTGAAGCACCGGCTGATTGCTCACTGGCAAGGTCAACCATAACTACAGAAGCAGGGAATTTTTTTGCGACCACATTGAGTAGTGTTTTGGTTCGCTTATCAGAAATTCGGTCTGAAAAATGCTGTATGAACGGCACACCCTCGATGGTGATGCGGTCATCAAGGGCCATGCCTATGTATTTCGTAAGCGAACTTTTACCTGAACCGTAAAATCCTGAAACCCACACCCCAATTTCGCTTGCTATGGGGTTTTCCATTGCTGATTGCATTTTTTCTAGTAGTTCATGCAAGCTTTCCCGTAAATGGTCGGTAACGATATATTCAGATATTTCAGCTTTTAAATTTTCTTCTGCGTTAGTGCCAAAGGTAATTACTTTTTCTATACGGCGGTCTAGGCCTTTACTGGCATCAAATAACGTCTTAATAGGGGTCATGATTATTCCTTTTACCCGCCAACATGTAGGGAGCGGTAGTTGCCATCTTCGGGATAAAACCCTAGAAATTTTAGTCTTGTTTTTCCTGTGCGAATGCCAGGGTATAGAAACACAGTAGGGACATTGAATTTTCCTTGTAATCCCGCCTCAATGGCTCCTATCCGCAAATAAGGGTGCAAGGCTTCGAGATCAGTTACTAATATCAGTGCGTTTTTATCCTGCTCCACTTTTAATAAGTAATCCGCAAAAGCTTCTTTCAATCCCGCCCCTTCTTTTATCAGGGTATTGGTAATAGATTCGTTAATTTTTTCAAAATTAAGTGGGTCTTTTTTATCTGAAACATCCCATAGTTTTTTTATGACAGGACTGACATTTGAAAGTAATAACTCTATTTGCTCAGCAATTGAAAACTCATGGACATTCCAGCCTTCTGATTTTAGTCTGGACAACCACGCTTTTTTTTGTCGTTTGACGGCGACTATTTCAGTAGGGGGAAATATTAGATAATAAATAGGTTCGAAGCTTGCGTGGGTAAATTCACGTCCTTGTTTTACTTTGGAAATAAGTTCATCAAAATTTGTTTTAAGCAATGACACTAAGCACATCCTCCATGTTTTTATAAGTCCAACTAATTTGCACGACATCACCTGCTGCTTGAATAATCCAATGTCTATTCAGTGCCAAATTTTTCATTTCTTCTCGAACATCTTCAGGCGATAAACCAAACAATTGCCAGTGGGTATGTTTAATGACTGCATTGTCCCCTAAACCAGCAAAGTGTAGGTCATAGGCTAAGTACACTGCTAACTTATCCGATAGTCTAGGCGGAGTGAATCGACGTTCATTTCGGTTTTCAAGGCTTAAAAATCCGTAATCGACTAAGCAGCCTAATAGATAAGATGACACTTTTTTTATTGTTGAATCAGACCAAGTTTTTTGCATTTTCCCATCTTGCAGGGCTTCTTCGACAAAGCCTTTTGCATCATCAACATCTATTGTTGGATAACCGGACGCGTACTTCTGCCAGTAAACTTGTTTTACAAAATCAGCCAGAATTAAATTGGCTTTAGCGGTATACAAATAAAATAATTGGGAAAGTTCTGGTGATGTCAGCTTGGGAATGAGTGTTTTTATATGACTAGCAACATCCTTTTCTCGCATATATCTGGGAAAAAAACATTCAGCGATAATGTTTCTGAGCCTTCTTGCAGTAATATTGGGAAATGTACCAGCGTTAAGTGCAAGCTCATACATGATTTGTACTGTTATCGCTGGTTCATAAAGGTCAAATAAACTTTTCGTCTCATCTTTTAGACCTAAGCCTGCCGACAATTGAGTTGTATAATATTGCACCGCCATGACTATTTTTCATTCCGAAAGTAGGGGAATGATTTTTTTTCATTGGTAAAGGCTGTTAAATAGGAAGATGCTATTTTATTAATCGTAAGATTCCAATCATTAACATTGATTCCACCGATGTTGACAGGCCCTTCATCGACTAAACTAGATCCACCAGCTAAGGTAGTTAATTCTTCTAGTGCATTTTCTTTTGATTTTATGGTGGCTTTAAATTCGCTCTCTTCAAAATGGGTTTGCAAGTAATTAACAAGGGATTTTTCTAAAAACTCAGGAAGCCGAAATAAATGGAAAGTTGCACCCACACCGATTCTTTCATCATGAATCTTGGCTGCTGATGCCGAAAGCCCTTCATACTGAGCTAAAAAAGCAGTTCGCGGGAATGTGAACTCAAGCATTTTTTTTGTGCTTTCATTTAAAAATGATGATGGCCACCAGTTAAATTGATCTTTCTCGCCTAGATAGCCTACGATCAGCCGCATTAAGACTAGATTTTTTATTGATTCTATTGGCATTTTGGCTCATTCCTTAAGTGATGTTTTCAAAGCTTGTGATAAGAAACATAGACCTATAAAACATATTTCCGATTTCTATACTTCGGATGATCTAAAAGCAGTGTTTTTAGATTTCATAGCCTGTTGATTTGAGAAAATTGCTTACTGAAGCTCTAATCATAACAATTAAAAGCTTGATGAGAGAAGCCTAATGTTGAACGAAGCGACGTAGATTGAAAAAAACTTTCTACGTGAACACTGGCAAGGTTGTAATCTAGGCAATCGGCGCATCTGGTGTAAGGTCGATTTAGCGATAGATGGTTATGACAAGGATGTGATAGGGTTGATATGACGGTAGAGGAATGCACGTACCACGAGATGTTCAGTGGTTTAGTCGAATTTGCAAGCCCAGTAAATCTTGCAACGCATTGATGGGATAGTGAGCTGTTAATGCCGACATGATGACCCGATTCATTTGGTGAATAATTTTTGGCAGCATAGGCGTGTTAATATCCCCCTCGTTTTCAATGTAATAGGCATACATGAAGGCCAGCTCATTCATTGAACCGATAATCTTCTTACTGTTGGTGTTAGCGAAGCTGATATTTTCGTAGTCTTTTAATAGGTTGGCTCTAATCACGTCGTCAATGCCTTCTTCTGCCAGCACACATAACAGAAAGTCTCTAAATAACTGAGCCAGTTGATGGAGCTGTTCTTTGCTGACATCAGGAATTAAAAAATTAAACAAGGTTGCATTATTGACAAATAGCACACAATCGCAGTTTTTGATGTTAATCAGATTGACATGCCAGGAGCCCAAGATGGAAGATGTTAGTTCTTGCTCAACTAAATCAGTCTTTTTAAGCCCCATCGCCTTTTGTAATTTCTTGGTGCAATGTAGCTGCGGCATGGGCGATTGATCAGTTGTGGTAGGTCGTTGAATGGTAACACAAGACTGTTGAGACTGGCTTTTGGATTTTCGCCGGTTCTGCCAGAGAACGACTGTTCAGTCGATCTGGCAGAGTGATTGGTGATCTTGAGATTGTTTTTTAAGACGCGGGATGGATAAGTTCAAATTCAGCTTTGTCACGCCCTGATTTGATTAAATCCTTTAGCCATTTTGGGATTGCTCCGTTGCCGTCCCAAGTAACATCGGACTTATCAGGATGCTGATAAACTTTTTCAGTTGCTGATAATGGATCATTTTTTCTTTTGCGTTCTTCTTTGATGGTTACGGTAATGCCTGCTGCTGCCGCAATTTCTTGAATTTGTGCAATGGCTTCTCTACGTCTTGTATCCTGCTTTTCCTTCAATATTTTTGCTGCATGATCAAGCAATTCTTGAAGCTCCGATTCTGATCTGTCGTGTAGTTCTGTCATGGTATTGACCTCTTTAATTTTAAATTCTTGCCTCATTGCCTCTTCATTGCTCAAAGATGCGGAAAACCATTTTTGTGCAATGAAAACACGGGGCTATCACTTGCTAACCGCTAATATTCTTCTGGTAACAACACGGTGGTACTGCTGCGATCCGCTTCGGTAATAATCCAAATTTTTATACTGTCATTGGGTTGCAACTCAAACGCATAAGCTGAAAATATTCGACGACCATTTTTTAGTGCGTCCACGTTGGCTTGAACATCCTCTGCGTCTAATACTCCAGGATCGCCCGCTTGATGTAACTCAAGAAAATGTCGTGCTGGAAATTGAAAGCGTTCCACCAAGTCCACAATACCCGGTGTCATGTAACAGTTGCCCAGCGAATAAGTGCTGCCCAGCAAAAAGGGGGATTCGTTTTTCATAACATTGCCTCCATTGGCAATAGC
>CANNKH010000059.1 GCA_947504985.1 Methylococcaceae bacterium
AGTCTCCTGCCATTGCTCGTTATCGTCTTTATAACGACCGCTAAAGGTCTGGGTTTTATCAGGCCCCCAAACCGGTCTATCCATACCCGCCCAAAGACCGGTACGCGAGGCCGTGGTCTGGATTTCCATGATGGACGGCCAGACCGTTTCGACGTGACGACCTAAAGCCGCATTCCACATAGGCACGATATGCACGGGTTTCTTGAAAATATCTAGCTTGCGAGTTCGGCAGTAATCCAAAGCCATCATAATGGCTTCCGGCGTTTTAGCCGTGGGAAAGGTCACTTCCGTCAGCACGTTCCACGACTGCTCGGACAGTTCATAAATCTGCTTAGCCTCAACAGGCATAGGCAGGTGACGGGTTTTCGGTGAGGGATTATTTTTTGAGGAATAAGACATGGCGTTTCTCCTAATCAAAAACAGAAAAGGGAGGACGCACTCCCCTCTGGGAATGACGTCCCCAAAGGGTTAAAAGAAACCTTAGCGGCTAAAAGATCAAGCAAGAATAACAGCGGAAAGAACGTGCGCAGAGCAAGCGGTCTGAGCGGTACGATAGCTTTTATTTGATCTTACAATGCAGCTCAGTGTGCGGATAAAAAAGCTTTAGTTGACGCGTTGGCTGAACACATAGTGACAGTTAAGACAGTGGTAATTATCTAAAATCTTTTCGTCGATGACTTTGCCCAGTTTTGCACCGACTACACCGGCGGTTACCGAACCCAACAGAGCACCGAGAATAGCGCCGGTAACGGCACCCACCGGGCCCGCACTTAAGCCGAGGCTTCCGCCAAGCTCAGCACCGCTTAGAGTGCCCGTTGCGCCACTGGCCGCTCCACCAATCGCACCGAGGATGCCGCAGGCTTTTTTCGAAAAATCTTTAGTGCCAATCCGGCTAGATTGGCAATTGGGACAGGTTAATATCATTTTAGGACTCCTTGTTGGGAATTGAAGGGTTCAGGGTGTACCCAATAAATGATATAGATATTCAAAATTTTTGAATTGAAGTACTTTTTGTATCGTGATGAGTTTTTAAATTACATTTCGTTTTTATCAGTGATGGGAGTTTATTTTTAGAAGAGGTTCCGTTCTCGGCCACCGTCTAAATAATGGTTATCTTCTAAGCTTTTATATTTTTCGTGCTTTTGTTTGGAGAAATCTAAGGTTTTTATAAATTCTTGCTGTTTTTGGCGGGTAGCAAATAGTAAGTCTTTAGCTTCCGGCAACGTTTCTAATGGGTATTTGCTGAGTCGTTCTCGTAACGTAGCAACGTTTACTCCTGCCATTTTAGATAGGCTATGAATCCCCCCTTTTTCGTCAATAATGACATAAGTATGACTATCTCCTTTGGCAATTGAATAACCTTTAGATTCAAGTCTGCTGATAAATTTATTTCCATTATCGGTATTTTGAAAAAATAAGGAAATTTCCGCTTTTAGATCACACGGATCTATTTTTAACCGTTCACCTTGCTGAATTGCATTTTGCGTTGGTATACGTTCTGGGCGTTTACCTTCGCGTTTATAAAGTGCACCTTTTGTGTATTCTAATCCTAGTGCTTGTTCAATTTCCCGCGATGCTTTTTCATGGCATAAGTAGTTCCATGAATCGGATATTGCCTTTCCATTTTCATCAATACGTGAATAGACAAGATGGATATGTTCGCGCCCTTTGTATTTATGTAAAATCACAGCACGCGGCTGTTTTTCAAAACTCATCTCTTTTTCAAAAATTTCAATCGCTGTTTCCCATTCCTTGAGACTTAAAACGCGGTTAGGGTTTATTTGCGCGTGGTAAAGTGGTTTGCTGCATTTTGTTCCTAGGCTATCACTACGCCAATCGTTCAATGTTTTTGATAAATCGCGCTCTATATCTCCGCGTATCCTCCAAATATCAACATGTTCGTTTTTTTTGTTTTGTAAATAGGTACCAAGGCCTCGTCCTGTATGAGATGTTCCTTTGATGATCATAACTTTGGTTCCAATCCTAATACATGAATGATCGCATCCAATATACTTTCGTGTTTCATAGCTAAAGCCTTATAGGCTAATGCATCGAATTCATTTTTTTGATTCATGTGCTGAGCTATTTGGCTTAAGTCTCCGCCAATTTTCCGTAGCTCAAAACGCAATTTCACTAACTCTTCTTTTTCGACAACGGGTCGACGAGCCGCTCTCGGTTGGATGGTTTCTTTTCCAAAAATTAAACGGCGTAAATAACCCGATACTTGTAAGCCCAATTTTTCGGCACGGCTTTTTATGTCTTCCAGTTCGTCAGGAGTACAAGGCATCGATGCCATTTTTGATCGTTGGCGCTTTTGGCTACCACTTTTGGCTTTTGTTTTGGATTGTGAGGGTTCGTTCATGGCCTATATTTTATTGCTATTTTTCAGTTGTATTTTGGATATGCAAGGCGACTATCCTTTGACTGGTTAGTACTTTTTGGTGCTAAGCGTCATATACGCACATGGCTTGCGTTTAATGTTAAGTGCCGTATAATGGTATCAGATAGTAAACTTAGGTATCAAGATGGTTACTAGTCTTTAGGCGCTTTTATTAACAACTAAAAAACAACAGCAATACCTTCGCCAATTTGAATTTGGAATGATATTTAGCAAAAGTAGAGCGAAAGCGGTATAAATTAAATGCAGTTAAATCAATTGGTTGAAATTATACGGAGTTCAGATTTTGACTTATTTCAGCTGATTATATACGTTTGGCGAAGGTATTGAATAGAGAAGATAAATATATGGCTCTTCAAGAACCACAATTAGCTGTTTCAGCTGCTATTGGGCAACTGAAACATCACGCAATGTCTTCTGATGAGGATTATATTCTTGGTCTTAAAAAACATTCATATGAATGCAGCCAATTTCTGGCGCAATCAATTGACAAACATTTATTAAGCATTGCCCCGACCCGTACCGGTAAAGGTCGGGGTTTAGTTATAACAAATCTATTAAGTTTACCGAACCATTCAGTTTTTGTGATTGATCCAAAGGGGGAAAATGCTTTAGTTTCTGCCTGTTACCGTAGAGATCAAGGACATGAAGTGGTAATTTTTAATCCTTATAGAATTTATGCAGAAGAGTTTGCGGAACTTGGCTTTCCAGAGTTTCAGAGTTTTAACCCGCTCGATAATTTGGATACTAGTAGCGATAGCTTTATTGATGACGTGAATGTAATTGCAGAAGCCTTGATCTTTGATGAAAAACACGGGGAATCCCATTGGACGGAAGCAGCGCGAGGATTGATTGTTTTTTTGATCAATTTTTTAATGTTTCAACCAAGAGAAAAATGTACTTTGCAGCGATTACATCAACTTTTGTCTGGAGGATATACTTATTTGGAGAAGGAAGTTCTTGAAATAATAGAAAATAGCCCGACAATTGATCCCTTAGTAAAGGACAACGTAGGCCGCTATACGAAACCACCAAAAGGGAGCAATGAGATAGACAGTATTATTGCAACCGCTGAAACACAAACCCGTATTTTTAAAAGCAAAGTGATTTGTAATGCTTTAGATGGGGAAGCATTTAATTTTGAGAAAATGAAAAACAGTAAGGTGTCAGTCTATTTAATTTTACCCACTAGATACTTAATTACCCAAGCACGTTATTTGCGTTTGGTTTTATTGGTAGCAATGTCACAGTTTATGCGATCTGAGAAAGGTGATCATCAGGTGTTAATGATGATGGATGAATTTGCTAATCTTGGTGCGTTAAGTATTATTGAAAATGGTTACGGATTGATAGCCGGACATGGGATAACGCTATGGTCGTTTGTGCAAAATTTAAGTCAATTAAAAAATCTATACCCTAATAATTGGGAAACTTTTATTGCTAATTCATCGGTAATAACAGTATCGAATGTGAATGATGTTACGACGGCAGAATATTTTAGTCTTCGTGCTGGTAAGGGTGATAGATGGAAAACCTCCCACATTACAGAAACAAATATAGGTACGAATGCTAAAAGCAGAAATGAAAGTTCTAATTTAGTCAGAGAGGATAATTTACCGGTAATAGATTTTTATTGTGCCAAACCTAATGAGGTTTTTTTGTTTTATGGCGGTCAGGCTATACCTGAAATCTGTAATAAAGCACTGTATGATCAGTATTCTCCTTATAAAGAGAGGGCAAAATCTAATCCGATGTATAAAGGGGAAAATTAGTTCCAGAAGAACTATATAAAGTGAACCCCAAAATCCGGACAATAATTTAAGATGGTAGCCTGCGATAAACAGCCCATAAAAGCTTTCGCAAAAATAGCGACTCCCTGCGTGCTTGTTCAGCGTTTTTGGTAACGAGGTTTGTTGTTAGTTAATCGGAAAACTGGGGAAGCCGATCAGTGATGAATTGCATCGCCCAAGGTAGCGCGATAGAGAAAATAACTGTGTAATGTCAAAACCGATGCGTTGATACTGACCGCCACATAACATCGCATGCTTTGATTGGCTATGAACTGATGAATCTGGTTTGGTTTGATCGCAGTAATCACGACTTCTCGACCGGCAAACTGCGCCTAGCAGACAATGAACTACAGCAAGATACTGTTTACGTGTTCTGGCAGCGAGCCCACACATATGGTTCAGTGGTCATCGAATCGTTGAAGCTCCTAGTCTACTCGTCTACGGGTGTTTGGCCTATCGATGGACCGGCGATAACGACATGGACTTGCAGGATTCTTAGTAAATATCGCAATGCCGCATGTAAATTTTTGGCTCTCAGAGAGTGCCGACTGATTTGTAGGATTTTAACAAAAATTATTCCGAAGTTGATTAAAAAATGATTAAAAAATGATTAATAATTAGATTAGTTTATTTTTTAATACGTCTTAAGCCCAGTGCTTGCAAGGGATTATGTCTTTTCCATTATGCATCTAAAGCCGTCAATTCGATGCATCTAAAGCCGTCAATTCGATGCATCTAAAGCCGTCAATTCGATGCATCTAAAGCCGTTAATGTGCATCTAAAGCCGTTAATTTTATGCATCTAAAGCCGTCAATCTGATTTTTTCTTTACGGATACTAGATCACCATTAATGGTATAGCTTTGTAAGAATCCTAAAACTATCAATTCATTAAGAGCTGATATAGTTTGTCTTTTAAAACTTGCCTTTTGCTTATTCCGGCTGCCAGTATATTTTTGAAGTGTTTCTAGCTTTACCGGATATGGAATCTTGTGACTGCTGTAATAGCCATGTAAAGCTTGGGCAAGTGGTTTTCTTCTTATTTGTAGTCTTTGTTCCCAATTTACCCAAGTACTCTGTAGATACAATCCGAATAATTGACGATCAAGTGTGATAATGTAGTGATCTGTTTGCTCAGTGATTACGCCAGATTGAATAAGTGAACCAAAATACTTTTTGCCATTGTGTTTTATTTTTACCGTACCTGATGACAATCTCGTGATGCCCGCTTCAAGTTGCTTATGTTGTTCTCCACCTGTGTAAAGTTTTAGTTCCTTTAATATTTCATAGGCAGTAAATTCACAAGATGTGCCCAGAGGGGTTTCTTTTGCTAGATGTACTAGCGCTTCCCACAGCGTAAGGTCTTCCTGATTAAGTTGTTCACCTGTGTATAGAATGTTGATACCATCCTGGCTTGCTACTAATTCATCCTTTACGAATTGTCGATCCTTACTTTGAATTGCGGAAAACAAAGCTGATCGTAAAAAACTATTCGGGGTCCCTCGTAATTTGGTAGGGCAGTGCGGAAGTATAAGTTCTTTCGATAGTGATTTCTCTGCAGATTTTTCTTGCATTACCTGGATTTTTTCCAACATAGCTTATCTCAAAATAATTTAATCCTAGTATAAAGTAGACTAAAATAAAATAAACAATTGAGAGAGTACAAATGGTCATAGTGGTAGGAAATCAAAAGGGTGGGTGCGGTAAGACCATGATTGCGACAAATTTAGCCGCAGCGTTAGCGGGAAAGGGCAAGGATGTTATCTTGTTTGATGCTGATCGCCAAGAATCAGCGAGTAAGTGGGTTGCCGAAAGAGGGGAGTATCAATCTGATAGCCCGGTGATCAATATTGGTATGGGTTACGACAATATTTCATTTACCTTAAAAGACTTAAGAAAACGTTATGAGGTTGTGGTGGTTGATGCAGCAGGTAGAGACTCTGACGAGTTTCGCACATCAGCAATTGTCGCTGACATTTTATTAATTCCTGTCAAACCCAGTAAGGTTGATGTAAAAGTGTTACCGTCATTTCTGCAAATTGTTAAACAGGCTATGTTTGTCAATGATGCGCTGAAAGTGTTTGCCTTTATCAGTATTGCACCCACTCATTCAAAGAATAAAGAGATAGAACAGGCTAGAGAGATTATTCAGCGTATTAGTGACTTCACTTTGCTGGATACTGTTATTCACGATAGAAAAGGCTTTAGAGATGCGTTTGGGGATGGTTTAGGTGCTGTTGAATGTAACACAGATAAGTTAGCAAAGGTTGAGATTGAATCATTAATTGCAGAGGTGTTAAATGGCTTCTAAAAAACAAAAAATCCCTTGGAACGTGGATGTATTACCGGAGAATGAACCATTTGTTGCAGACCCGAACTTTACAACCTCCGCTGATAGCACTGGTGCATTAACCTTATCGATAAATCAATTAAATCAGATGAGTAGCGATGACTTAATGGATAGAGCCTCTCAAATTGACGAGCAGGCAACCTTAATGACTTGGAAAATTCTATGGATAATCCGTCAGCGATTTGAGTCAGATAAATTATTTGGGCATTACGTAGAAGAGTATCGAGCTAATTCTACCCACGGAATTTCCGTGGGTAGACAACAAGCGGTTAATACAGCATGGCTAGCTGGAAAGTTTTGCGAAACCTATAAAATTAATGATTTATCAGCCGTCGGTTTATCCAAGTCGGTTGTTTACGAACTTAGCCGTCCTATGAATGAAGAGATTGCTGGTGAAGTTCTTAAGACGATTAAGACAAGAAAAGACCATATTACGTTTTACGAAGTTAAACGGCTGTTGAATCAAGCAAGGTCAATTGATACTACAAGTGCAGCTAGTAGTAACGAGTACAAAAATGATTATTTGGATGTTGCCGAGAACGGCAAGAGTGACAATACAGATACTTATGGCGTTATTGTTGACGTTGATGCTGAGGATAGAGTTATCGGTGAAATCATATCCATAGTGAGGTCACAAGAATCGGTGGAGTTCGTCAAGAAACTAATCAATGAACTCCAAAAGATGATATAAATTCTATCTCTGTACATGACAAAAATTAATCTATTGAAATAAAAAGTAATCTCTTCATATTCCCTTTTTTGTAAAAGCGGAAAGTGAATAGGTAACTTTAACAGAAGCCGATAAGAAAGAAGGCCGTTTTGTACGGATCAGTCAGCTGGAATTGGCAGATCAGCAGGCGGTGCGCGGTTGGATGCAAGGCTTTCAATTTCGTCCGCAGAGTCTTTACAAACAAAGACGGCAGCATCCGCCTATTGAATCTGGTATGCAGTGATTTAGCGTGCATCACCATTACCGTCTGACCCCGCTCGGTACTATCTTTGAAGACCTTGTGGCGCGAAATGTGCTTGTTGTCACAAACGGCTAAGGCTGTGGCATCGACGATGGCAATTCCGTCGCATTGGCCCTTGAGGCTATCGAACAAAGCCGCCAGCGGTACCGCAGAGGGGCAGCAGTTTCACGCAGCGTTGGTAACTCAGTTTGGGAAATTCAGCGCACAGAGGGCGGCAGACATAACCCAGGTAAAAACTTTTGAACTGGCGGAAGCGCAACTAATGGAACAAGGTGACGAGCGTCATCAACTCCGACAGACTCAGCAGGCTGGGTCGCTGGCATCGCTTCGCAAATGTCGTTCCCAAGTAGGCTCAAACACACGACAAAAGTCGTCGATCAGACAATAAAGTTCGGTTAAACTGTCCATGAGCCATCCCGTTCAGGTTGATATTTGTTTCCGAAAACAAAATCTTACGCGAAAAGTAGGCGATTTTTCTCAGTTTTTTATCCCGAACTCAGGTTACCCTAGGTACAAAGGTAAGATGAGCCTAAGAAAAGGGTCTTCTGGACAGTTCTGGCGATACTCAAATTATTGTAATGGTCTAAATTCTCTTGTACATATACTGAGAAATTGGAAGTCGATTAAAGACTAAAGGCTACGATGTTCGAACGAAAACATGAAAAACTTGCTTCAAAATCCGTTTTTGTCAAAAGGATGGTCGAGTCTGTCTTGATGGCCTGCGGCTTGATTTCTACGGCATTGTTTATTGGCATCATAGGTTATCATTATATTGCGGGATTTGATTGGATTGACTCCCTGTTAGAGGCATCAATGATTCTCGGAGGAATGGGGCCTATCAATTCGCTTGCTACAACGGAAGCCAAACTATTTGCGTCCGGATATGCGCTTTTCAGTGGATTGGTATTTATTGCCATAATGGGCATTATTCTTGCTCCTGTAACGCATCGAATGCTGCATAAATTCCATATTGATGAGAATGACTTAGGGGATTGTAGCCAATAGGATCTGCATGATGATGAAGTGTTTATGGATGCGGATCAACAAAAAGCTCTAAAGTTTCATAGCAATTTGCTGAAACTCGATGTTCAAGTTTTTAAGCTTAGCAACACATCCGGAAAACGGGTAAGCTAATCAGTGTAAACTTCCACGTATTTCAACGCCATGTTGATGTACGAGCCAGCAGACTTTATAAAAGCATTTGTAACGGATATAGATGCAGCCCTGGGAAAGCTAAAGCCCAATGCCAAACTGACGCATCTACAAAAGATTTGGCTGGGATTTTGTTTGACGGGGATATTGCTGACCAATTCGGTGTGCTGGGCGAAGTTCGAGCGTGCGAGCTTGGGCCAATATAAGATTGCCGGGCTTTCATGGATGTTTCGCGAAGCCAAAATTGCCTGGCATTATTTGCTTTTGGCGAGTGTGACGTTAGTTTTGGAGCAGCACGGAATTACAGAAGGCGTACTGGTTCTTGATGAATCTGACCGAGAGCGCTCAAAGCGAACCCAACGCATGAGATGGACGCTTGCTACTACGGTTTTTTTTGATCGCAGTGCCCGTAGGTTTCTCGCCAAGCATTCCGACTTACTATGCCGAAACGATTGGATAACGTGATTAGCTATGCGAGTCCTTGTGAGGTCATGATGCCTAGTGGGATAATTCTGGCATAGACATTATTAAGTGCAGCTCCTGCATCTGGAGTGCCCGGTATACTACCATCTAATAATCTCCTAGTGCTAGATCGTGAATCAGATCTATATCTGGAATCTGAATTTATTCCTGTAAATCGATTGAACAAGCCTGCATCAAGCCGTGCCGCAGGGCAGAATGAAGTCCCGCTAGTGCTGCCGCCGCCATACGCATAGTACGGTCCTAATCCACCCCAAATTACAAAACCGGGCCCATTATTCACGGAATCTACTTTGATGGACGATATACCAATAACATCACTTGATGGATCATTGCCGACCAAGACGATCACATCGTCAGCGCCTAGGTTTTTAGCTCCAGTCCATACCCCAAATGTACCGTGCCCGCTGTGAGCATCAGTATACAAATCCACATCGGTTGAACTCACGCGTACATATATCGTATAGGACGTGTTGACGTCGAACGTTCTATTGCTATGTGATGAAGACGTGCCTCCCACTAAATCGAATACTACAATTGAGTGGTTGACTATGGGCGTATTTGATAAGCCATTGGAAATGTCTAAACTGTCGTCGGCAAATTTTATCATTTCAATGTCGCGTAATTTTGAAATTGTGCCGGTTTGGGTGTCTTTAACATTTATAGCGTTATCCGTACTGTCTTGAGTTAACGAGTAATCGCTCTTTTTACCCCCAAATAGTGCTACGTCTACGCCTGCTCCGCCGTTAATCCTATTACTACCCAATCCTCCGTCTAAGGTATCATTACCATTTCCACCGTCTAAGGTATCGTTACCCTCTCCGCCGGTCAGAGTGTCTAAGCCTTCACCCCCGAAAAGAAGGTTATTGCTCTTATTGCCGGTGAGCTGATTATTCAGCGCATTCCCGGTCCCGTTGATTTTTGCGATTCCGGTCAAGATCAGGTTTTCCACACCGGCTTTACCGGGCTTGTCCGCCAAGCTGTAGCTGACACTGCTGTTAACAGTATCTATCCCTCCCTGCCACGTATTGCCTTCTGTGATTACGTCACTGCGGCTGTCGACAACGTAAGTATCATTACCGCCTCCCCCTTTTAAATTGTCATTACCGGTTCCGCCATTGAGCGTGTCATTACCGACATCTCCGATCAGCGTATCATTGCCGGTAGCGCCGCTCAAACTGTCATTACCCACGCCAGCGTTCAGGACATCATTACCCGCCGAACCCGATAAGGTATCGTTCCCTGCAAAGCCGAGAATGGAGTCGTTACCTTTGAGGCCGTCAATCCGATCGGCCGTAGCCGTACCCTTGATCAGGTCATTGCCGTTAGTGACCTGAGCTACGGTCAACGTAACAGTAATGATATTTACATGGTTTAGTCGTACTGAAACAGTGTTGTAGCTGTTCGCAGTCGCCAAATCCGTCTTGCCGTCGCCGTTGAAGTCGGCACTGATGACTGAGACTGGAGTTGATCCCACCGTAAAGTCAGTCTTAGCCGCAAAGCCACCGGTGCCGTTGCCTAACAGGACTGAAACGTTGTGACTATTCATTTTCGCAGTCGCCACATCCGCGTTGCCATCGCCGTTGAAGTCGGCACTGATGACTGATCCTGGATAGTCACCCACCGTAAAGTCCGTGTTAGCCGCAAATACAACATTACTATTTTCACCGCCTACATCATAATCCGCCCCCGCTATGACATTAACCCTCACCGTTTTCGAGGAGGCAACAACCGTATCCGCCACAGCGACAAGCTTGAGCGTCGCCGTCTTTGCACCGGCGACAATCGTAAACTGGCTATCAGTTACCGCAGTCAGATTTTCCCCGGCGGTCAATTGATAATGACTGTTAAGCTTAGCCGTACTACCTGTGGTGTTGTAGGCCACCGTTAGCCCTCCCGCAGGTGCCGGCGTATCTAAGCTAATAAAGTAAGTACCTATTGTGCCTTCTGTAGGTGATGTTCCAGCGGTGAGCGTGATTTTAGGGATTGCCATGGGTGTTGATCCTGCGGATATGTAAAAATAGTCAAGTAATCGTTAAGTCTTATTGACACAAAAAAGCCGGTATTACCCGGCTTTAAATAATGTTAAATAACAACAAAATCCGCTGCTGTCAAGGCTAGATTTTAACCAATCATGGCAATTTGAATCCCTGCACCGGTGCCATTACCATCAGCATCATAGAACAATGTACCTTAACCAGCCAAGGCGCCAAGCGTTTACGGCAAACCGAGTTGGCGTTCCTGATCCCACCCAAACTCCGCAGTAAAGGACGCTTCCAAAGCATCAGCACCTTAGGTCAATGGGCTGATAAAATAGTTGACGTGTTTGCCGTCCAAGGCCGGGCTAAAAAGGGCAGTGTGCTAGCCAAACTACGTAAGACATTGCCGGGTTTCCTCCGGCTTAAGCCTTTCATCAAACGCTTTGCCAACACGGCCCAAGTCGTCTCGCAAGTCATCGAAATCCTAAAAAATAAAGGGCTTGACCAAAGCCGTTACGAACACTGTTACCGTCTCTCGGAAACGCTGCCCAAAAATTCTACCGTCAAAAAGCACCTGCAACAATGGCTGCAGCAACACCGACTTATCCAGCAACAACTAACAGAACTCCCGTTATTAGTCAGCAGTGACATCATCGAATCCCTGTTCGGTCAATTTAAGCATATTATTGAGCGCAGCCCTCAGGCCGACATGAACCGGACCACCTTGTTAATCCCGGCTCTCTGTGGAAACTTGAATAAGGCAACCGTTAACCAAGCATTAGGCCGCGCACGCCATAATGACTTGGAAATCTGGGAGAAAGAAAACATCCCTTATACCGTGCGCAAGAAACGCCAGGCTTTTTTCGACCGTGTTGAAAGCCAAAAAGCGGGGGAAATATAACGCGGATAGGATGGCTTGTTTCGAGAGCCTAGTATCACTGTCTTCATTCAAAATAAGCGGCTGTATAGATTGAAACCCTTTTAAACATTACTTTCAGACTATTACGCGACTTTCGGTATTTTTTTCATTATTTTCGGCACAAAATAGACTCAGACGATGAAGAAATTAGCATGGGTCAACGCTAAATTCACATCCAATAATGCGACTTTAATCTCTACGCCTTCGCCACTACCATCGGCATCATAGGACAATATGCCGGTAGTAGGGTTATAGATAAGATAATCATTGGCATCATCGGCTTGCACTCCTACGTTGAAGTTATCCTCATTTAAAACGCCAATGGTGTTTAATTGAGTAAATGCTCCACTTTTAAGTGCGACGGTATCATCGGCAACTGAAAAATCGGTAATTGTACTATTTGAAGTGCTATGAAACTGAAATGTGTCCATGCCATCACCACCCGTTAATAGATTAAATCCTTTTCCGCTGAGTAGTATGTCATTACCACTACCACCGTCTAATTCGTTATCACCTAAAATACCACCTAAAAGATCATTCTGTTCTCCACCGTTTATAACATCATTACCAGCTAGACCCATATCATTACACACAAGTCACACCGCCTGAATTTCCCGCGCATAACTGAGGCCAGCAGCAAAGTCCATGACACGCTGCAAACCCAACCAGATGGTTTTCACCCCTGGCTCGCCATCGCCTTTACGGGCAAGGAATCCGCCAAGCA
>CANNKH010000060.1 GCA_947504985.1 Methylococcaceae bacterium
AAGCCAGAATGAGCATCGCCATTCGCGTTCAAAACCTCAGCAAGTGTTATCAACTTTACAACCAGCCGCATGACCGTCTTAAGCAATTTTTATGGCGCGGTAGACGTCAGTATTATCGAGAGTTTTGGGCGCTAAAGGATGTTAGCTTTGAAGTTGCCAAAGGCGAGGTGCTGGGTATTGTCGGGCTTAACGGTTCTGGAAAATCGACCTTACTGCAACTGATATGCGGCACCTTAACACCCACCCATGGAGAAGTGACAGTACAGGGACGAATCGCGGCATTGCTGGAGTTGGGTGCCGGTTTTAATCCTGAATTCAGCGGACGCGAGAATGTGTTTATGAGCGCCGCCATCATGGGACTGTCTCAACAGGAGATTGAAGCGCGCTTTGAAGAGATTGTCGACTTTTCCGGTATTCGCGACTTTATTGATCAACCGGTTAAGACTTATTCCAGCGGGATGTATGTGCGACTGGCATTTTCTGTCGCCATTAGCGTTGACCCGGATATTCTAGTTATCGACGAAGCCTTATCTGTAGGTGACGGCACTTTTGCACATAAGTCGTTCGACCGCATCATGCAATTAAGAAAACAAGGGGCAACAATAGTATTTTGCTCGCACAACCTATTTCAGGTCGATATGTTATGCGATAAAGCACTCTGGTTGGAGCACGGTAGAATGCGTGGATTTGGTGCTGTAAGCGACGTGTTGCCATCTTATACGCATTCTCTGGAACCGAATCACACAGACTCGTTAGCCGATGAGATGCCTCCCACGGAGATAAGCAATGTAGTTGCGCGTATTAAGATAATTGAAATAAATAATACTATCGGACAGAATGAACTCCGCTTCGAGTCATCAAAAGAAGATTTGCGTATTCGAATTAGTTTTCAGATATCCCCTAAATATCCGCCGCCTAGTATCGCAATCGGAGTCCGATCAAGCGATGGTCGATTGGTTTGCAGTGCAGTGTCTCGCCTTGACGAGGTAGATCTATGCTTCGATGCACACGGCGATGGCGAGGCGGAGATCATCTATCCTGCAATGTCTTTGCTCAAGGGCGAGTATTTGCTCGATGTATATTTAATGTGTGAGCTAGGCATCCATGTTTATGACCAGATGCGTCCATGCGCCACCCTGCTGGTTAGCCAGCAGGGACTGGATCAAGGATTGGTAAACCTGCCACATCGTTGGGAAGTAACGAAGAGGAAAACATGAAGAGAATCAGCTACCAAAATTATCTGGCAATTATATCTACACTTTCTCAAATCAGACCGAGATCGCTGGCCTATAGCTTAGCCGCCTATTTGACATGCCATTTTTCGCCACGTGAAGTGGAAATGGAGTTAGTAACGCAGAGGCTCTCCCAGTGCGCGCCGGGCATTGAAGAAGGTGTTCCGGAGACATGGGCGCAATCCTATCGACGGAATGTAGGAGTAGTAACATTGAATACCTATTTGTTTCGCAAAATGACGCCTACCTGGATTGGGCGCCACATCAATGTGAATGGAGACAAGTATCTGCGGTCGGCGTTAGCAGCCGGACAGAGTGTCTTAGTGCTGTCGGCGCATCAGCATCATCTCGTATTTTTAGCCGCAACGCTCGGTTTGCTAGGTTTAAAAACCAACACGATCTTGATGGATCCCAGCCTAACGGTACCCAATGAGTTGGTAAAATATATGGAACGGATGATTGAGGATAGCGAGCAGCATTTCAATGGCGGGCATTATATTCTGGTCGATTATCAAAACCGTTTCGTCAGACGGATTTATCGGGCGCTTGAAGAGGGCGAAGTCGTTCTGTCAGCAAATGATTTTCCTAATGATCTCGCACCAAAGCGGCGGATTTCGCTTCCGTTCCTAAACCAAACTGTGTCGATTCCTTACGGTAGCATCAAGATTGCCGTCGAACAGGGCGCCCTGATCACATCCGCATTCATGCGCTGGCATGGCAAAGATCGCTTCTCTGTGGAGTTTTCTCCAATTGAGGCAGGATCAGTGGAGGAGGTGTGCGCAGTCTATACAGACCGTTTGCAACAAACTGTGATGAGGGATCCTGGTGGCTGGGAGGGATGGAAATGGCCGGCCCTATTTGATACGGAGACTGAAAGCATATGAGAGCAATTTACGGGCAGGGCATAACAACCCCTTTTCCATCGCAAACCCCTGAACATATGGCCGACGCGTTAGGTATCCGCCCGGAAGATCGGGTCTTGGATGTCGGTGGTGGCGCGGCGCCTCTGACTAGAGCTGATGTGATACTAGATCGCGATCTAAAGGGGGGGGTGGATCGGGATGGGATAGATGCACCCGTCGATGGCCGCTGGTTGGCAGGAGATATTCATGCCTTGCCTTTTGCCGATAGAACGTTTGATTTTGTATATTGCTGTCATGTTCTTGAGCACACTCAGAATCCGGCCCTCGCCTGTGAGGAACTGATGCGAGTGGCGCAACGCGGCTATATCGAGACACCGCGAAGATTGACTGAAATGTTGCACGGGCATCCAACACACCGCTGGTTAGTGGATGTAGTTGATGGTGTGCTGGTATTCGAGCGCAGGATGTTTATCGAGAGCCCATTGCGCAATGTGATGCTGGCGAAGCTACTGACCGACCCTGAAGTATTTCAGGCCTATTTGATAGAGCAAAGGCACCTGACCTGTGTACAATTTGCTTGGTCTGGTCGTTTTGACTATAAGGTGATTGAGCCACCCGGCTGGCAAAAAGCGTTTGATTACGATAACCCGCGCCATGCAGGTTGGTCGCACTACTACTTTGCTTTAAATCTATTGGCGAATCAGGCCCCGACCGGATATGTGCATAGCCATATTCAACAAGCTTGCGCATTATTGCCCAATGAGGGACTGCCTGCGGCACTGGCCTGCGGGGAGGCGCTACTGGATAGTAATTTGCCTGTAGCCAAGGAAATGCTGTCTGTGGCGAGGCAACTAGGTTGCGAGGATGCTTGTTTATCCGAATACGAGACTATGCTCGCCTTACCTCAAGCCGGATCGGCAGTACCACTGCCAACCGAACGGGATGAGATGGCGGCAAATCGCAATGATGGGCAGATCGCAAATCTTTACCGAATCTTGGCAGAGCGGGACAGACAGATCGCCAACCTTTATCATGTTGTGGACGAAAAGGACTTACAGCTCGCCAATCTCAAAGACGAACGGGATCGGCAGCTTGCTAAGCTCTACCAGCTCGTAATCGAGCGGGACAGCTCAATTGCAGAACTACTCAGTAGTACCAGTTGGCGTATAACTGCGCCACTGCGTTCCATGACCTCATACGCACGAAAACTGCGAAGCGTCATTTTTGCGTTGCCCAAAATTTTGCATAAAGGCGGAGGGGTCTGGCCTACGATTCGTCATGCGCTGCGTGTCGTTCGCAATGAAGGTATTTTAGGTGTCAAGATAAGACTTAAACGAATTATAACCAACCAAGCAACTATTCATGGAATGAAAATAGCCAGTCAATCTAAGCTTTCCGTAGTTCCGTACTATGTTAATCCAAAGTTTGATTCGATTGCCATGGTGCTCGACACGGAAGTATCCGTTGCTGTTCACTTGCATCTCTGTTCCTCCGAAATGGTCGGTGAGTTTGTTTGTTATCTGAATCACACTCCCGTCCCATACGATCTTTATGTTTCTGTACCGGAAAATGGTGATACGGAAGCTATTCACATTGAATTAAACTCCCTGCTTGCCAAGGCGAAAAACGTTGTTGTCGAATCCGTGCCTAACCGTGGAAGGAACATCGCAGCTCTGATCATTCAATTTGGCGAACGTCTTTCCAAGTATCAAATCATCGCTCATCTTCATAGCCAAAAAACTCAGGATAACAGCAACCCGGTAAATGGATTCAAAGCCGGCCTGAACTTGTTGATGGGGACTAATGAAAGCGGCGGACGTATTGCTCACATTATCGGCTTACTGCAAACAACAGCAAAGATTGTTTTTCCGGAAGCGCCTGGACAATGCCTCAAAGATTGCAGTGGTTGGGCGGGCAACTACGCTTTGGCAAATCATTTTCTTGAAAAACATACCCGGCTTTCCATTAATGATTTTCCTAGCGTCGAATTTCCTGAGACTTTCATGTTCTGGGCGCGTACGGAATGTTTGAAGGACTTTCTTGAACTACCGCTTAATTACAGCGAATTTCCTACAGAACCCATTCCTGCTGACGGCACTTTGGTTCACACGCTTGCACGTTTGATACTTGTTCTCGCAAGCGAGAAAAAAGGTCAATGTATTCGGCTTCATCAGGGAGATTCAATTCCAGATTACCGTTACTACGAAAAACAGCAAGATTATTCATCGACAATCACTCATAGTGATATCAAGGTAATGTCTTACTATCTTCCGCAGTTCCATCCAATTCCGGAGAACGATCTTTGGCATGGTAAAGACTTCACTGAGTGGACTAAAGTAAGAGCGGCCAACCCGCTCTTCGAAGGACACTATCAGCAGCACATACCTCATGCCGATATTGGTTATTACTTGCTCGACTCGCCCGACATATTGAGACGTCAAGCCGAAATGATGCACAAATCCGGAGTATATGGACAGGTGTTCTACCATTACTGGTTTTCCGGCAAGCTCATTCTTGAAGAGCCGGCGAAGCTTCTGCTGGACACTCCCGATATTCAGATGCCGTTTTGCTTTTGCTGGGCCAATGAAAACTGGACTCGGAGTTGGGATGGCAACGAGAATGAAATATTGCTTGGTCAAAACTATTCGGCTCAAGACGCGCACGACTTCATCCACTACCTGATTCCATTTTTTAATGACCCTCGCTACATCAAGGTTGAAGATCGTCCGCTGTTATTTGTGTATCGCCCCTCTTCTATCCCTAATTCGCAAGAGTATCTCGCTATTTGGCAAAGGGAATGTGCAGGAGTCGGGATTAAGCCTCCTTATGTAACTGCAGTGCTTACTCGCGGCGCTACCCACCCAAAAGATTTTGGCATGGACGCAGGGGTTGAACGCGTACTCCATGATTGGACGCTGAATGCAGTGCCTGAGATCAATAATTCGCTGCACTGTTATCAGCCTATCAATGGTAGCGTATTGCCTTACGATGACGTGGCGAACTTCTATATGAAACAAACAGGCGCAAAAGACTTTACCTATTTCCGTTCACTGCTTCCTATCTGGGACAATACTGCGCGTTACGGATCAAAAGCCTATTTGCTCCATGAAAGTACGCCGCAACGTTTCCAGGAATGGCTGGAAAGCTCTATCGCATATACTCAGTCAACATTGCCGCAGGATCGGCGTTTCGTACTGGTTAATGCTTGGAATGAATGGGCAGAAGGCGCTCATCTTGAGCCGGACTCCCGTTTCGGTTACAGCTATCTGAATGCCGTCGGTCGCGCCTTGTCAAGCATACCTTATTCGGGAGATCTAAATCCCAGCTGCACTTTGCCTGCCGGTACCCGAGTTCACCTGTCCTTTTCGGAATTTGTTTTGGAACAGCTTCGGCAGGATCATAACCTTAAAGAACGCTTTATTTTTTGTTTGTCACGGTCATCGATTTTCGATAACTGCTCGATCAGTATAAATGCTGCGGAGTTAATGAACGATCTGCCGACAACAGTACCCACCGATCAGGACGATGCGGACTTTATCTTGGAGCTTCGCCATACCGCTCTCTTCGACGCCTCGGTTATCGAAAAAATAATTCAAACCTCGTATGTATCGGGCTCGGCAGTGATAGCCAATAGCTATAACAGTAATTCGCCTTTAGTCGAGGTGACTGCAAACAATTCCGTTCACGCTTTTGTCGGCTATACAGCGCCGTTACTAGTTTTGCCGAAGACTTCGGCAGCGTCCGGTTTTAAGAACATTAAGATGCGCACCGATGCGCGCTGTTTTGCGGCTTACCCGAGCCGACAAGCCGATATTAAAAAACCTGTTGTAACAACAATTATTCGTTTTCATAAGACAGCCGATTTTAATGAGTTAAAAAACGCCCTGTATTGTTTATCCGCTATGAGTGATTGTGTTGTGATACCTCTAATCGCAGCGCAAGATTTAAGCATGCAACAAATCGAAGCCTTGGAAAACACCCTGCTTGGTTTTACTTGGATTCAAGGTTGCGAACCACAGATTCATCTTTATCAGTCTCAAAACAGCAACGGAGATTTGCGTTCTAAAATGCTGAATGAATCCCTCAAGAAAGTAAAAACCCGTTATGCCGCCTTTCTGGACTTTGACGACCTGCTGATGCCGCACGCTTACGGCTGGCTGATTAACAGACTGGAGCAGACCGGCAAGGCGGTGTCCTTCGGTCGCGTTTATGCTACGGGTTACGATTCTGTAACCGGTCTACTCCTGGATAGAAAGCATACATTTGAGTACGGCTATTCTTATCAGGAGTTTGTTCTCTGTAATCACGCGCCGCTACATAGCATCATGCTTGATCTGGAGCGGTTGGATTTAAGCCGCATCGTCTATTTTGAAGACCAGCGCTATATGGAAGACTATCTGTTGACGCTACAGCTCTTCACCGAAGACAATTGCGATTGGGATGGTCTAAAAGAAAACTTCTATATTGGCGATTACATTCACAGCATTGATCGTGCGCATACACTTGCGTTCTCGGACGAGAAGGAGCGTCAAGCGCTGCTTTCAAGTCCCGAGTATATGCTGTGTGAACAGCGGATTTGTGATATGCGTAATTTTATATCGAAGAAAAATCAGTAACGTAATAAGACATATTGATGCTGGTTTTTAGAGTTGCCCACAATACATCCGATATTCCAGTTTTTATAGTTTGACTTTTAGGAACACAGATAAATCGGGGTATTCCCGCTATTGAGCATAAGCGACGGACAATCGCATTTACGCCTCTAATGCCCGATTTAACTGACTTTCATGAAGTCAAGAACTAAAAACTTGAAGATCGAGTTATAAAGGCTTCCAAATTTTACCAATTTTAATTTAATACCAATGAAAACCAGCAAACCCGCAATATTATTACTTCCTACAATCTTAAGTTTGTGTATTTTGCAAATTTGCTATCCAGGGTTTATGTCATACGACAGTATTCAGATGCTTGAAGAGGCAAGATCAAGCGTTAGAGGTGGGATATTTCCAGCTACACCAGTATATATTTTGAGATTCTTTGATATTACTGGGCATGGGCCAACATTGATGATTCAAGTGCAAAATTTTATTTTACTGTTAAGTATTACGCTAACTCTGCGTATGCTTAAAGTGGGTCTTATTGCATCAACGATCACATTAATTGTCTTTCTTGCAATACCTACTGTCATTGGTTGCATGTTAGTGCTTTGGAAAGATGTTACCTTGGTTGCTTTAATTATGTTTTCCTTAACCTTGATATTTTGGGCAAGCCAAACAAGTATAGAAGATGTTTTTTACCAGGTAGCAAAATGGCTTTCGCTATTAATGTTAATAGGCGGCACTCTGGTAAAATTTAATGCAATTACGGCAACGGTAATTATTGCAGCTTACTGGCTAAGTATTTTTTACAAAAATCAAAACTGGAAGATTAATAGTGTAGCTTTCATTGCTATTGTTATTGGCATGGTAGCGAGCAATAAGGTAATAAATGAATATAGTTTTCCTGATTTTAAAAAACTGGAGCCCAACTATATATTATATGGGGTTATGGCAAATGACCTTCTTGGTATGTCCAAATGGTCGCGTGTATCGTTGATACCCTTTGATACAGCTGATTCTGATCCTTTGTCTAAGGTGCCTATATCTAATATTGACAAAGTATATAGTTCATTGGGCAGTGCTGTAATGGATGCTAATAATGTTGCTTTAGGAGGTATTGTTAATATATTTCCGATGAAATATAACCATAAAGATATTACTAATGCATGGTTGGCGGCCATATTTGCCCACCCAATGGCTTACTTACGTTACAGATGGGATTTGTTTTCTGAAATTATTGGAGCTCGGATCTACGGCACATATGAGCCTACACATTTCAATCGTATTGATGAAAATAAATTTGGCATTAAATTTCAAGATAGATATATAACAACTATTACACTGAAGTATATTGAGTTGGCATCAAATATGTTTTTTGGGAAACCGTGGTTTATTTTTCTGCTTTCAACGCTTTTTGTTCTACTTACCTTTAAGAATCATCTCATACGTCCGGAATTTAAGAAATTTTCGTACTATTCCTTCATCGCAGCGATCTTATACATTACTCCATTTTTTGTCGTCACTTTATCTGGCGAAGTACGTTATACCTTCACGGCAATTGTGTTATGTAGTAACTCGATATTCATATGGATTTTTGCTCAAAATCAATTTATATCAGCTATTTCAAAAAAATTAAAAAAATAGGGGCGTTAACAAATAATGAACATAGATATGTACCGAATATTTTTCGAAATCCAGAAAAAGCACTGGTGGTTTGTCACCAAGAAAAATATTGTATTGGATGTTATTGATAGACATACAAACAAAAGCGCTAGCATCAAAGTGCTGGATATTGGCTGCGGCAGCGGTTTGATGCTTAATGCCCTTGAAGATGTGGGACAAACCTTCGGTATGGATATGTCGGATGAGGCAATTAGCTTTAGCAAAGAGATATTCAGCGGTCAGGTGGAAAAGGGCTTTTTGCCCGACCAGATTCCTTATCAGGAAAATTTCTTCGACCTTATTACCGCTTTGGATGTGATTGAGCATGTGGATCGGGATGTCGATTCATTAAAGGCCATACGCTCCTGTCTTGTTTCTGACGGTAAAGCGGTGATCACGGTGCCTGCCTATATGTTCCTGTGGTCTAAATTCGACGAGCTGAACGAGCACAAGCGCCGATATACATTGACAGAGCTCAATGCAAAACTGGTGCAAGCCGGATTTACGGTGGAGAAAATATCTTATTTTAACACCCTGCTTTTTCCCATAGTCTTTGCGGTACGCATACTGAATAATGTTTTGCAGCGCGACGGTGCGTCCGATATAGATATGCCGAGTTGGCCTTTGAATTTTGCGCTTCAGAAGATTTTCGGGCTTGAAAAATATCTGCTTAAATTTGTAAATTTGCCGTTCGGCGTGTCTATTCTGGCTGTGGTCGGGAAATGATCTCGAATGACAGCAAATCGATAACACAGGAAGCCAAAACCATGAATAATTCCGTAGCTCATCGCGTTTCTCTCGTTATTCCCGTTTATTGCGGGGAGAAAACGCTGCCGATATTGATCGAGGATATTGCTCCTCTGACGGTCAAGCAATCCACTCCCGGCGGAATAGACTATGTGGTTTGCGAAGTGATATTGGTACATGATTGTGGTCCTGACCAATCTGACATTGTTTTGGAGGCGCTCGGCGCTCAATATTCATTTGTCCGGCCGGTTTGGTTGTCCAGGAATTACGGACAGCATGCCGCGACAATGGCCGGTATGGCGAGCGCTACAGGCGACTGGGTGGTAACGATCGACGAGGACGGGCAACAGGATCCGGCGGATATTGGCAGCATGCTGGATAGTGCTGTAAGCAGATCGCTTCAATTGGTTTATGCTCAGCCGATCAACCCGCCGCCGCATGGCTGGTTGCGAAACACCCTAAGCCGCACAGCCAAATCTATAGCGAATAAATTGTTAGGAAGTAGCCAAGTGGGCAAATTCAACAGTTTCCGGCTGGTTGACGGCGAGATTGCCCGGACTTTGGCTGCTTACTGCGGCAATGGCGTCTATCTCGACGTCGGGCTCTTCTGGATCACCGGGCGCATCGGTCATTGTCCGGTACGGCTCAGAAATGAACTGGATCGACCTTCCGGTTATTCCTATATCAAGCTATTCGCGCACTTTTGGAATTTGATCCTGACCACCGGTACCCGTCCACTTAGGCTGATTACGCTGATGGGTTTTAGTTCACTGATCTTTGCGATAGCGATTTCAGGGTATGCGCTTTATGGGAAATTCTTTTGTAATTTTCCAGTCCAAGGTTGGACTTTGGTTTGTAATAATCCGGCCCCAGGCTGGACTTCCCTGTTAATTGTCGTGTCTTTTTTTTCCGGCGTAACCCTGACCTCGCTCGGAGTCATTGCCGAGTATCTTGCGGTAACCATGGGTATCGTTATGGGCAAGCCTTTATATGTCGTCGGCACCAAGCCTACACGGCCGGAGCGCCGTCAATGACAATTGCTTGGGTTATAGGAAGCCGTGGTCTGTTAGGATCGGCGCTGCATCGAGCATTACACCGTATGGGAGTGCCTTTGTTTACGCCGGTCGAGCTTTTTTGCTGGGACAATCAGGCTGAACTGACCGTTCAGCTGGTGGCTGCGGTTAAGGCGTTCGCGGCTATTGCCGCCACCGGGAAAAGCTGGCAACTTTATTGGGCGGCAGGCTTAGGAACCATGGGCAGCACCGAAGCGGAACTTGCGCTTGAAACACAAGTGTTATCGACATTGCTCCGTCTTATCGAATCCGAACCGAAATTGGTTGCGGCTAAAGGCGGCTTTGCTTTTGCCAGTTCGGCAGGTGCGATTTATGCAGGAGCAACAGATGACATTATCAACGAAAATACGCCTGCCGCACCGACAACAGCTTATGCTCGTGAAAAAATCAAGCAGGAAAATCTGTTAAGCACATTTGCAGACTCTAATCGCAACGCAACTGTGCTACTCGCACGTATATCCACTCTGTATGGTCCAGGCCAAGCTGTTGGGAAACAGCAAGGCCTGCTCGCTTTAATTGCACGCCATATACTGCGTAATCAGCCGATACAGATTTATGTGCCGTTTGACACCATTCGCGATTACATTACTGCTGACGATGCCGCTGCGGCTATAATCGCTGCTTTGCGTGCAATAAGCGCTGAGTCTGGCGTTTTTACCAAGATAATTGCGTCCGAGCAACCCGCGACGATTGCGGAAATTATCTCAATTTATAAGAGAATTGCTCGGCGTAAACCGAGGATAGTCACTAGTGCGAGCAAGCAGTCCAGTCTTTATACGCGGCGCATACAGTTTCATTCGATAGCTGTCCCGGTTGATGAGCCGTTGCCCAAAACCAGCTTGCTTGTGGGTATTGCACAGGTTATGGCGGCAGAACGGTCTGCATTCGCACGATCTCGGCTATGAGGGAATTACTAGCAACAATTGACTGTCTCCATTCAGAGGGGAGCTTTTTGACAGTCATCATATTGATTATTTTGGGCATACAATTGCTTTTAACAGCCATTCTTAGTGTTTGCACCGCAAAGATATACCGCGAGCTTAAAGGCCGCGCCTTTTACATAGGCGAAAGCACAGAAAATATCGAGCCGTTAAGTGATGAAAAAAATTGTCTCATTCCTGTTAGTTGGTGGAAGGAAGCTAAGTGTCTGACTCGCTATGCAGGTAGTGGCTTAATTAACACCCTTGCCGGATTTGCCGTTATTTTCTCGGCAATGGCTTTAGGGTTTTCTCCGGTGGTTGCAAACGTTGCCGGATATGCGCTGGGCTTTACCTTAGGATTTGTATTGTCGAAGAAATTCGTTTTTCGCAGTAATGGTCACTTTGTTGCGGAAAGTATTCGTTATCTGGCGGCGTTTATTATTTCATTCTTGTTCAATTTGCTGGTGCTGCGTTTTGCATTATTGTATGCAAATTTTCCTGCGGCGGCGTCTCAAGTTGTTGCCGCAGTAGCTTATACCCTACTTATGTATCTCTTGACCCGATTGTTTGTATTTGGCGCCGCCAAAAAGCATGCGGGAAGCAGGGACAATGTCTCGACATGAACTTTAGTCTGGTTTATGCGTAACGCAGGTGCCAGAGGATTGGCAGGGCATGACTAAATTCGATAAAGTTTCTGTCATTATCGTCAATTGGAATGGCGAACAATTTCTTGAGCAATGCTTAAGTGCATTGATGAACCAGACCGTTAAGCCGCATGAGATCATTTTGGTCGATAATGCAAGTACCGATGAGTCAATCGAGATTGTGCAAAGATTTCCAGTCGTGCGATTGATGCAACTGGACCGGAATACGGGCTTCGCACGCGGAAACAATCTGGCTATTGAAGTTGCTTCCATGGATTCGGACTGGATAGCGCTTGTTAATCCTGATGCGTTCGTTGAGCCGCGCTGGCTGGAAGCTCTGTTGGCAGCGGTGCAATGCAATTCTGAGTTCGATATATTCGCTAGTAAATTGGTCAACGCGGCAAATCCGGTTTTACTGGATGGAATTGGTGATGCTTACCACATCAGCGGTCGGGTATGGCGCATGGAGCACGGCTGTCCTGTATCGGCTTCTGCGGACAACGAACGCGAAGTGTTTTCGCCCTGCGCGGCTGCGGCACTTTACCGTCGCAGCGCTTTGGATCAAGTCGGCGGCTTCGATGAGGATTATTTTTGTTATGTGGAAGATGTCGATCTCGGCTTTCGTTTACGGCTGGCCGGTTACCGTTGTCTCTATGTACCGCAAGCCGTAGCGCATCAT
>CANNKH010000061.1 GCA_947504985.1 Methylococcaceae bacterium
TCCTAAATCGGGTAAGCTGACTATTATCTTTTAAACAAAAATACCTGTCAACTTAATTATTTTAATCAACTTTATTTATACACTAACAGTTATGAATTCAACTTAGTCATAACATAATTGAACTCGCCAGCAATTATCTTATCCATAAACCCCATACCCAGCTCAAAGGCGTTATCTAACTGATAAAACTCACTTTTTGAAGGCACTGATAAGACATAATCTGCAACGACTTTTCCAGCAGCAGGCCGACCAATACCCATTCGTAATCGGCAAAAATCACTTGAACCCAAATGAATAACAATATCCCTTAAACCATTATGCCCCGCATGCCCTCCACCCATCTTTAACCTAACAACACCTACCTCAAAATCTAATTCATCATGTACCACTAAAACCTCTTCAGGTAATAATTTGTAATACCTAACAACATTACCGACCGATACACCACTCTTATTCATAAACAACTGAGGCTTTAGCAGCAAAACCCTCCCTAAAGCACATGTATATTCAGAAAAAAGCGCATGAAATCCGGAATGATCAACCCAAGCAGACCCTGACCCCACCAACAACTGATCTAAAAACAAAAACCCAGCGTTATGCCGGGTTTTTTCGTACTGCCGACCTGGATTGCCCAGACCAACTATAAGCTTAATCATTTCCAGCCTTAAGACGAAGCATCATCCTTACTAGCCTTTGAAGCCATCATCGATACAACAGGCAAATCATGATCCACACCCTGAGCCAAAACAACAATCTCCACCCCTACCGGCAAAACAATATCAGACAAATGCAATGTATCACCAATATCCAAAGCAGCCATATTAACCTCAATAAATTCAGGTAATACAGAAGGCAAGCAAGAAACCTCTACATCAACCATAGAATGCGTACCAACCCCCCCTTTTTTTCCACCAACAGAGCTAGACTCATTGATAAAATGCAGAGGCACATGCACTCTAAGGCGCTCACCCATCTCAACACGAAGAAAATCCAAATGCAAAATCTGAAATCTTGCAGGGTTGCGCTGAACACCCTTCAGAATAGCTTTTTCTGTTTTTCCATCAATAGTTACATCCAACACATGAGAATATACTGCCTCATGCTCAAGATGCTTAACCACCTCATTATGATTAAGCACTAACATCTGCGGCTTATGATGCCCCCCATAGATCACCGCAGGCACACTACCTTGACGACGCACACGCCTTGCCACACCCTTTCCTGACTGACTACGACTTTCAGCAACAAACTCAAATATGCCTGACATTTCTCTCAACCTCACACACTAAATGTGTACAAATAAATTCTTAATCAATAACTTTTAGTCAACATACAGAGAACTAACCGACTCACCTACAGATATACGCCTAATTGTTTCCGCAAGCATCTCGGCAACCGTTAACTGCCTTATTTTCCCCGAATCAACCGCATCTTGACTTAAAGGTATTGTGTCCGTAACTATTAACTCATCCAGCACAGACCCATTCAGATTCTTCATGGCCGCCCCCGACAGAACAGCATGAGTACAATATGCAACAACTTTAATTGCTCCATGCTTCTTCAAAGCAGCTGCTGCATTGCACAACGTTCCCGCTGTATCAACCAAATCATCAATTAATATGCAAGTACGACCACTAACATCACCAATGATATGCATAACCTCTGCTACATTTGCCTTTAATCTACGCTTATCAATAATTGCAAGATCAGCATCATTTAGTCGCTTTGCGAGCGCACGAGCCCTAACAACTCCTCCAACATCAGGAGAAACAACAATCAAATCTTTGTACTGCTTTCGCCACAAATCACCAAGCAAAATTGGCGATGCATAAACATTATCAACAGGTATATCAAAAAAACCCTGAATCTGATCAGCATGCAAATCAACAGTCAAAAGCCTACCCGCCCCTGCCTGCTCAATCATCTTAGCAACCAACTTCGCACTTATAGGCACTCTTGCCGAGCGAGACCGCCTATCTTGCCTAGCGTAGCCATAATAAGGCATTACAGCTGTAATTCGTGACGCCGAAGCCCTTTTAAGAGCATCAATCATCACCAGCAACTCCATTAAATTCTCGTTAGTAGGTGAACAGGTAGGCTGAATAACAAAAACATCCATCCCACGAACATTCTCTTCAATCTCTACCGCAACTTCACCATCACTGAATCTACCAACAGCCGCCATCCCTAGGCGCATATTAAGTTTTTTAACTATACCCTCAGACAAAGCTAGGTTAGCATTCCCAGAAAATACCATCATAGAGGCATCATTCATTCAAGCTCTCCCACATGATTTTAACTCAGAGAAAATGGCTGGGTCGCAAGGATTCGAACCTTGGTATGCGGAGATCAAAACCCCGTGCCTTACCGCTTGGCGACGACCCAATAATCAGGATAAATAACCACCATCTTTCAGCTTTGAAAACAAAGGCGACTCATTGACACATTTGGAAACATAAACCTGCCACTTACTTTTTAGCGACTCATATGCCTTAAACGCATCAAATTCAGAATTAAACAATGCAAATACGCAAGCACCAGTCCCAGTTAACCTAGAATCTGAAAACTCAGACAAATCAACCAAAGCACGTTTAACAGATGGATAATATTGACAAACCACACTTACACAATCGTTAATATGACTGCCAGTTATAAAGTCGCTTATTGTGATAGATTTACTATTCCGTGTCAATTCTTTAGCTAAAAAAATTTCTTTTGTGTTTACATGACAATCGGGCTTAATAATTACGACCCATTGCTCTGGAACAATTATTTTTTTTATTTCCTCGCCAATACCTTCTGCCCAAGCGGAATGCCCATATATAAATACCGGAACATCAGCTCCCAGCAACAAGCCTAACTGCATCAGCTTTTCTACTGGCAGATTTAAATCCCATAATCTATTTAGCACCACCAAAACAGTGGCTGCATCAGAACTACCTCCACCAACTCCTCCACCTATCGGCAAGATTTTTTCGACTTCAATACATACCCCCTTCTTACACGCAGTTTCGGCTTTTAGCAAAGTTGCCGCTTTAACCGTTAAATCTTCAGATTCAGCAACACTTGGCAATGCTTTTAACAGCCTGACACTTCCATCCTCAATCGGATGAAATATTAACCAGTCGCACAATTCCACAAACTGAAATACTGTTTGCAACAAATGGTAACCATCAGATCGCTGACCGACAATCCGGAGCATTAAGTTCAATTTCGCAGGTGCTGGCCATTTTTGCGCCCATGCAGATTGATTATTTAGTATTCGAGTCATTTAAAACCCATTGGTCTATGATTAATTTTAATTTGACCTGTTCATTCTTAACGGTAACTTTTCGTGGCACAGGCTGATTTTTAATAGACTGCATAATATTATATTCAACTTGCCATCCTGATTGCTTAAATCCTGAATCATTTTCATCAAATACATGTGTAGGCTCAGGTAACCCTACGACCCAATAACGTAGCGATTGCACTGGAACCGTTATACCGACTTGTTGGCCGATAAATATATCCGGCTGAGATGATGACTGCACTTCACCATTACCACGATCTATCGTAACAAAATTATCCATTAGTATAATAACCGTAGCCCCTTGACCTAAGGGTCCAGATAATCTTATTAGATCTTTATCCACATGATGTTCCCAATCGATATTTGCCGTCCAAGAATCCTTTCGTCCTGTTACCGCCAATCTACCGTCAAAAGTCCACTGTGTTAGCTTATAAAGCGGCAATAGAGACGCCCTAGAATAAGACTCTACCGGCTCTTTTCGAAAAGAAGCACAAGCAGACAACAAAAGAATAGCCCCAACACTTACCAGTAATGCGGCTTTAAACTTCAACATTATTGTACTTTATCCAGTATTCTCTTTTTAAAATCCAGCAGATACTCATCTTCTGGTGTCTTTTCAATCGCTTCCCTGAAAATTATTTTAGCTTCATCTTGTTTTCCCATCATCCATAGCACCTCTGCAAGATGCGCTGCTATTTCATTTTCTTGCTGTTTTACGTAAGCTCTCTGCAATAGATTCAGTGCTTTTGGCATATTTCCCAATTTAAATTGCAACCAGCCATAACTATCCATAATAACCGCTTCGTCTGGCGTCAACTCAAGCGCACGCTTCAGATAGCGCTCTGCTTCCGCATATCGGTTCGTTTTATCCACCAAGGTATACCCTAAAGCATTTAATGCTTCTGCATTATCGGGATTTTTTGCCAATATTTTTTTGAGATCAGCTTCCAAAATTTCAAACTTACCGATGCGTTCAGCCATGAGAGCCCGAGTGTACAATAAGTCTTTTTCGTCAGGCAATTGAACCAGTGCAGATGTCAATAAATCAAATGCTTTTTGATATTGCTTTTGCTGACTATACATCTCTGACTGCAACAACAATATCCGCAATTTCTGTTGTGGATATTTCGACGACAACAGCCCCAATCGAGAACTGGCCTCGGCAAACTGCTTGTCCTTGGCAAGCAAGGAAATAGCGGAAACCGAGGCATCAAACGCAGCCCCCCCCTCACTTACCGTGTCATACCACACCAAAGCTTTTTTTACATGACCACGCTTTTCTTCTATTTTTCCCAAATAAAAAGCGGCCTGAGGACGCCACTGCGCATCATCAAACAATGTCTCAAAAATATCCTCAGCTTGTCCGTCTTTATCCAGCTGCAAAAATACCAACGCCAAAGCAAACCAACTTTCGTTATCTTTAGGATCATCACGAACAAGAGCTTGATAAGTCTGCATCGCTTCTTCATAACTCTTGGCTTTAATTAAAATCTGCGCCAATAATTTCTTAAACTTACTATCGTTTGGATATTTAATTGATGCATTTTGCAGCACCCTTTTAGCTTTATTAAAATCACCCGAGAACACCGCCAATTGAGCCTGAAATATAAGTGCTTTATCCCAGTTGGGCTGAGTACGCAAAGCCTGCTGGATCTTTTGCTCAGCCAAATCACTACTATTCATCTGCATAGCCAGCACAGCCTGCACAAAATACACCATAGCTTGATCTGGATGCTTTAACGACACGGCATCAAGCACCTCGGCAATAAATCCTGTTTTACCCTCTTTCTGCATTACACTTGCCAATTCCAGAAATGATTTTTCAAAACCCGCCGGATCAGTCTTTAGCAATGCCTCAACATGCTCGACAGCCCTCGGCTTATCACCTGCCTTTAATGCAGATAACACGGCAAGTTTTCTTGCCGTCTGATTACTAAAATCCTGACCTAACCATAATGAAACCGCCTCATTCATTCTGTTGGTATCTTTGATATACATGGCAATCATCGCTGCCCGTTCTGCAAATCGCGGATCCTTAACTCGCTTGGCCGCCTCAAGATAGCCTTCTAAAGCAATATCATACTGCCCTCTTTGGCCAGCAAGCTCAGCAGTTAGCAACATAAACAATACATCAGGATCAATTGATGTTTTAGCTTCAGATTGTTGCGTTTTCGCATTAGGCCTGACTATATTGGCAGAGGGAACTGGTTTTTCTGATGATTTTTCTGATTCAATGGGCTGGAGTTGTTCTGGCGCACTAGCGCAACCATTAAGCAAAACAAGAAATATTACTGAAAAAAATCTAAAAATTAACACTCACAATCCTATTCATGGGTCAAAGATGATTATAGATTAGCAGAAAAATCAGTAGATTCAGATAGCTGATTCAGGCCATTTGGATAAAGCTATTCTATTTATTGAAATACAGCGACATAATATACGGGTATTTTTATCAAAAGCTACGGCAGCTCAGAAACATTAATGCCCAAATCACTCCTCATAAAAAATATCACCACACTATCAATCAACAACCCATGACACTTATCGCAGTAGGGATTAATTACAACACAGCCCCCGTATCCATCCGCGAGCGCCTGTCATTCCCTGCCGACAACTTACATACGTCATTACAAGAACTGCTGCGAATTCAAGACATCAGCGAAGCGGCAATTCTTTCAACCTGTAACCGAACAGAATTTTATTGCACCTCAAAATCAAATAACCAACAAATCCTGATTGACTGGGTTGCCTGCAATAAACAAATAAACGCATCCGACTTTACACCTTATCTTTATAGCCATAAAGACAGCGAACTAATCCGCCACATGTTCCGTGTTGCCTGCGGCCTAGATTCCATGATACTTGGGGAACCCCAAATTCTGGGGCAAATGAAGACGGCTTATCAGGCCGCGTATGATGCGGGAACATTGGGCAAAAAACTGGGTAAACTTTTTCAGCATACCTTTTGCGCCGCAAAAAAAGTGCGCACAGACACGGCTATCGGCTCCAGTCCAGTATCCGTTGCCTTTGCTGCGGTGCAGCTGGCACAGCAAATTTTTGATAAACTTAGCGAGCAAACAGCACTACTGATAGGTGCTGGAGAAACGATTGAACTAACCGCACGACACCTATCCCAACAAGGCATTGGTCGGATTATCATCGCTAACCGTACCTACGATAAAGCCCACACGCTAGCCGCGCAATTTAATGGTTATGCTATAGATTTATCAGAATTGCCAACCCATCTTGCTGAAGCGGATATTGTCATCTCGTCCACCGCCAGTCAATTGCCTATATTAGGCAAAGGACGTGTAGAAAGTGCTTTAAAACAGCGTAAGCATAAACCCATGTTTATGGTCGATCTTGCCGTACCGCGAGATATTGAAGCTGAAGTTGAACAGCTTCGGGATGTCTATCTTTACACCGTAGATGATTTGCAAAATACGATAGACCAGAATATGAATTCGCGACGTCAGGCCGCAGAACAAGCGGAAGAAATAATCGATACGCAGGTAGAATACTTTTTGACTTGGTTACGCGCCCAAGGTGCGCAATCCACCATAAAAGACTATCGCGATTCAGCTGAGCAAACCCGCGATGAAGCCTTACAAAAAGCACTAACACTACTGAAAAATGGGCTTGCCCCGGAAGAAGCAATGAATCGCCTAGCACACTCACTCACGAATAAACTTATCCATACACCCAGCGCCCAAATTAGAGCTGCCGCCGAAAACGAACGCCACGATTTGATTGCCGCTGCACGTGAAATTTTTAAATTAAGCAACTCTCAATGAAACCATCTATACAACGACGACTAGAAAGCCTTTGTGAACGTTATGACGAAATTGCCGCCCTACTTTCAGAACCTGAAATACAAAGTAATCAAAATAAATTTCGTTCTCTAAGCCAGGAATACGCTCAAATCAATCCGTTGGTTGAATGTTACAAACGCTATGAACACGCCTTGGAGCAACTAAGCTCAGCCAAAGACATGGCGACCGATAACGATCCAGAATTAAGGGAACTGGCCAAAGAAGAAATAAACGATGCAGAAAGCCAGATAGAAGCGATCGACCATGAACTAAACATACTGCTATTGCCCAAAGATCCCAACGACAACCGCAATATTTTTCTGGAAATACGCGCGGGCACAGGCGGCGATGAAGCAGCTATTTTTTCGGGCGATTTATCACGCATGTATCAGCGTTATGCCGAACGCAAAGGTTGGCAAACTGAAATTATCAACGAAAGCCTTGGCGACCACGGGGGTTATAAAGAAGTTATCCTGCGCGTCACCGGACGTGACGTGTATTCACAATTAAAATTTGAATCCGGCGCACACCGCGTCCAGCGAGTCCCTGAAACTGAATCGCAAGGCCGTATACACACCTCTGCCTGCACTGTTGCCATCATGCCTGAAGTTGAAGAAGTCGATGCCATAGACATTAATCCAGCTGATTTAAAAGTAGACACCTACCGTTCATCGGGTGCAGGTGGTCAGCACGTTAATAAAACCGAATCCGCTATCCGTATCACTCATATTCCCTCCGGTGTCGTCGTTGAATGTCAGGATGAACGTTCGCAACATAAAAACCGCGCACGCGCCATGTCGCTATTGGCATCACGATTATTATCAGCAGAACAAGAAAAACACCACGCCGAGCAATCCGCCACGCGCAAGTTGCAAGTAGGTAGCGGCGACCGTTCCGAGCGTATTCGCACATACAACTACCCGCAAGGCCGTTTAACCGATCACCGCATCAATTTAACGCTATATAAACTCGATGACATCATGCAAGGTGGACTGGAACAGGTTATTCAGCCACTCATCAGCGAACATCAAGCCGAATTGCTAACCCAACTGGGTGATGATTAAACCAATGCCGTGCATAAAATCGGCATTGAAATCTGCCGCCAACTCACTTGCTGCCTATTCAGAATCCTCTGTTTTAGATTCAGAAGTTTTATTATGCAAGGTGCTGGAAACCTCCCGCACCTATTTGCGCACTTGGCCAGACAAGCCGCTGACAGCCCATCAACTATCGAACTTTGAAGCACTCATTGCCAAACGACAACAAGGCGTGCCGATAGCCTACCTTATCGGCAGCAGAGAATTTTGGTCTCGGGATTTTAGCGTCACGTCGGCGGTGTTAATTCCCCGCCCCGATACAGAATGTCTGATTGAACTTAGTTTACAGCTTATTCCACCCAATAAACCGGTCAAAATTATTGACCTGGGCACAGGCTCAGGCATTATTGCCATCACCCTGGCGGCGGAACGCCCACAGGCACAACTCAGCGCTACCGACATTAGTCTGTTAGCGCTGCATGTCGCACAGCTTAATGCCCAGAAACACCATACCCACATTCAATTTTATCAAAGCGACTGGTTCGCCAATGTCCCAGAAGGTAAATTTGATATTATCGTTAGCAACCCGCCGTATATCGCCGCTGATGACAGCCATCTTCAAACAGGTGATTTAAGATTTGAGCCACAACAAGCCCTTGTCGCCAGTGATCAAGGGCTTCGAGACATTAAAATAATTGCAGAATCGGCACGATATTATCTGGAAATCGGCGGGTATTTATTAATTGAGCATGGCTACAACCAAGAACAACAAGTACAAGCCATTTTTAACCACAGCGGCTATCATAAAATACAAACATACCAAGATTTATCAGGCCAACCGCGAGTAACTGTCGGCTACAACCCAATCAGTAAGGACTCAACCCATGACCTCAAAAGAAATCCAAATCCCGCGTAAATTAACTACACAACTCTTACATCTTGCGCAGCTCTCCCCTGAGTTTGAGATCTGCGGTTTAATCGGTAGTCAAAATCACCTACCAACCACCTGCTATCCCATTACTAATCGTGCAGAACCTGCCCAACTCCGCTTTTTACTTGATGCTACCGAACAAATAAACGCCATGGTACAAATGCGTGACGCCGGAGAAGAATTATTTGCCATTTACCATTCGCATCCAACCGCACCCGCGCAACCGTCAAGTACAGACCTAGCAATGGCAACTTACCCTGATGCCTTGCACCTCATTATTTCACTCAACACTAAAGGCATATTGGAAATGCGAGGCTTCAAAATCACTAACCAAAATGCCCTGGAGATACCACTGATGCTCGCCGACTAATTGTGTTAAACAAGCCCCTATAAACCAAAATTATTGTGTATTCCGTCTTGGATCGAACGCATCCTGTACCGTATCAGCAAATAAATTAGCCGCCAACACCAAGGTGAACATAAACCCAAAAGCAGCACTCAACGACCACCACACGATGGGTTCACGCGCCATTTCTAATCTTGCGCCATTAATCATATTGCCCCAACTGTAAGTGGTTGGATCGACACCGATATTAATGTAAGACAACACGGCTTCTGCCAGTACCAGTGAGCTAAAATCCAAGACCACTGAAATTAATACAAGGTGCATCACATTGGGCAAAATATGGCGAATTAAAATCGTGTGCTGTTTAACCCCCAGGGCATACGCCGCTTGCACATATTCCATTTCCCTAAGCTTTAACGTTTCCGCACGCAGTAATCGACATAATCCCGTCCAACTGGTCACGCCCAAAATCAAACACAGAAATAACAGGCGCATATCAGCACGAACGATAACGCTGGTAAAGTTCTCTTCATGATTAGCCATATAAACCTGCACCATTAAAATAGCAGCTGCTATCAGCAAAACACTGGGAATTGAATTAAGCGTGGTGTAAATATATTGAATAACATCATCTACCCAACCCCGAAAATAACCGGCAAGAATCCCGAAAATGATAGCCATAGGCAACATAACCAAGGTGGTCAACGTACCGATAACTAAACCGGTTCGAATACTTTTTATCGCTTGATAAAACACATCCTCGCCGACTTTATCAGTACCCAGCACATGATAATAACCGGATAAATAACACAGTGTATAAACGCTGATAAACATCATAAAGCAAGTTGCCAACACCGCTTTAGCTGTTGATTTTGGCAAAAAGGTTTTAAACCGCCATGCCGAAAATAACAACCAGACCAGCAAGCACACACCGGTTGCTTGCACAAAACCTAACACTGATTTTTGCAAAATATCAGGTAAGCGCTGGGTTTGCGGATCCTCCAAATGCCTACCACCAAAAGCCAAGCGCGGATAATCCCATTGCATTACCCCATCAACCTGCATGATTTCCTTGCTGTATAACACTGCCGCGAAGGGTGATGAATAGGTTTTTTCACCATGCTGCCGGAGTGGGGTCGCCAAATCATCCAGTAGACTGATGATCTCATTGCCTTTATTATCGGCTGGCTGGTAATGCACAGAATCCAGTAAACCAACCAAAACAAAAAAAACTAAAACCACCAGCGACACCATGCCGGTTTTATTGTGTCCTATTTGCTGAATCGGTCGTTTGATATGTTCTTTATCGTGCAAGTAAAATGCCAACGCCAGCAAGATAAAGCACAAAATAAAGATTAATGCGTCAGTCCATAAAACGATCATGAAGGGTGGCCTTGAATTATCTGTTGAGTTTGAGTCGGGGTAACAACGATTTTTAAATAACGATTTATAACACAATTGATTACAATAATTGCTAGGGATAATGGCGCTTGGAAGCTTAACTAAGTTTAATCAATCAAAAGTGACTTATGAGAAACAACAATAAAATTATTAAATTAGCTAAGTTTTATACCTTTGTAGCGATTGCAATTTTAATCCCATGCCAAAGTTGGTCGGCAAGTTTTTCAAGCAGTAAATCGTCATCAATAAAATCAGGGGCTTTTAAATCTGCCAGAAGTTCAGGCTACTCTAGCGCATTTTCCAGAAAACCAAACCGTCCCCCCTCCTCTTTCTCAACGGATAGAAATACGGTCAGCTCCAAATTTGGTAAAACTTATAACTCAACCCTAGAGCAACGCTATAACCAGCAGGCGACCAAAAAATCCTTTACCGCCTTTCAAAAAGCAATGCCTACCGCAAAACCCAAGCATTTCCCTGAAGCCGATTTGCAAAAGTATCGCAACCGTTATGCGGATAACAACCTTTATAGGCGAGCCTCCCAAGATCATGATGTCTGGGGATCAAGAAACCGTTACTACCAAACACAACCCCCGATTGTGGTTAATGGCGGCGGCAATTCATTCGGCATGTTGTCTGGGCTATTCCTTTACAGCTTATTAAACAATTCCGCTTCTGCCGGAGAATATGCGTATAACCATCAAAATGACCCCGATTATTTAAAGTGGCGTGCCGAAGCCAATCAATTGGCAAAAGACAATGCCGAACTCAAAGCACAGTTGGATAAAATTGATGCCGTAAAAAACACCCAAGGCAATACCCAACCTAACCCTAATTGGTTACCTCCTGGCGTGCCAGTTTCAGCAGTCATGTCCGACGAAGCGCTCAAATCCAGCCAACCCGATTTTAATGTTTGTGTCGGTTCTGATGGCGGACCTTATTACAAAATCGCCCAAACCAATATGCTGCCGGAACTGGTCGAATGGGTAAATCTCAACCCTATCATCACCAAAGGCACCCCCGACATTTTGTCGAAACTAGCCACAGCTACCTGTGATGCCGGCTTTATCCAAGGTGATGCGCGTTTTGATGAACAACAATTGGAAGTATTGTTTAAACCCTTCCTTGAAGCCGGTCATTTGGCTTGTAATGTGAAAATTAACGCCAAATCGATTGATGACATCGCCGGTAATAATCTATGGATTCCAAAAAATTCCGGCTCACGGATGACCTGGGATCGCCTTGTTGAAATTAATCCAACGTATAGCAAAGTAAATATCAAAGAGGCTGTCAATTATGAAGAGGCCGTGTTAAAAGCCGTACAAACCAACGCTTGCCTGTTCTATATGGCCGCGCCACATGCGGCGGCAATTGATCGCCTGATTGATCGTAAAGAACTGAAA